>CAUJGI010000301.1 GCA_963169155.1 Chloroflexota bacterium | reverse complement strand
GAGCTGACGCAGGAGGAGAAATGGCTGCTGGCCGAGCTGGCGGGCGGCGTTCAGCCGAACCCGGACAGCACAGCGCCGGGGGTGATGGCCCAGCTGGCGCATCGGGGGCTGTGCCAGCCAGCGGACGTGGGTTGGCAGGTGAACGGGGGTCTGCTGGCTGATTTTGTGCATACGGCCGTGCAGCATGGCCTGGGTCGTATCTGGCGTGAGGCGAAAAGTGGGGCGTTGTACCAGGGGACGCAGCGGTTGGTGGGGTTACGGCCGTTGGAAGAGGCGCTGCTGGCCTTCCTGGTGCAAAACCCGTACCGGCCGCACACCAAAACAGAGCTGATCCAGGTGGTGTGGCCGGAAGGCACCCACATCGAAGGTGTTACCGACGACAGCCTGTACCAGGCGGTGCGCGGCGTGCGGCAAAAGATCGAGCCAAAAACGGCCGAAACCTACGTCTATCTGGTTACCAAACGGGGCGTGGATGAAGGGGGCTACCAATTTTTCCCGGAGGGGAGTCCGGCGCACTGAGAGAAGGTGGTTTTTAGATTGGACCATTCTGCAAGAATGGTCCAATCTTGGCTGAGGGTTAAATTTCGCTGTGCTCCACGTCGAAGACGTGTGAATGGAGGTTGGCAATCCACTGCTTGCCTTCCTGCGTTTTGCGCAGGTAGTACAGTGCATCTTGAATGTGGGGGCGCACCACGTTCCAGTAAAATTTGGTGAAGTTTTGCCGCATATGGCCGGGACTGGTGTAGCCAATGCGCCTGTTTTCGCCAGTTTCCTCAAATTCGTAGTACAGCGCCGGAATTTTGCGCAGGTAATCGGGATCACCCAGCTGGCCAATAAAATCGGCGGCGCGCACCAGCCCGGCAAAGCTGCCGGTTTCCTGGTAAAACGGCTCGTCGGGCACGGGGAAGCGGGTCATTTCGATGTAGGTGGCAATGGTTTTGGCATCCACTTCGCTGACCAGCGAATTGCCAAAGCGTTCCATAACAAACAGCTTGCTGCGGCTGACGTGGTAGGGGGTTAGGGCGGCGTCGGTGCCGCCAAAGGGCAGTTCAATCATTTCGTCGTTGGTGCCGGTGGCGTAACGGCCGTCTTCATCCAATTTGCACACACCTTTCACATAGCCAATGTCGTGGCACAGCAGGGCCATCATAAAGTGCAGCCAATTTCTGGGGGTAATGCCGCCTTCGCAGAGATGTTTGCCCTTCAGGATGGCCTGGCCTACCAGGGTAACCATGATGGTGTGATCGACGTTGTGATAAAGCGCGTCTGAGTTGGCGATGTTTTCCAGCGCCAGCCGACCGGTCCATTCCAAAATGTTGGCATTTTGCGGCTCCATCAGGCTGTAAGTTTGCGCATAGGCATCTTTCAGCGCCACCACAAAATGTTCGATGATCAGGCTTTGCAGGTTAAGCATCATGGAATTGTTCCGTTTTTTTTGACTGTGGTGTCATACCCGCGAAGGCGTGGGGCGGGAATGACAATCTGCATACTTAGCCGGGTCTTTCGGATTTCGTGGGGTTTTGCGTGAAACGTGAAACGTGATTCACCTCTGGTCATGCATCACGTTTCACGGGCTGTCAACCCCATAAATTCCCGAAGAGCCACTTAGCCTAATAAGATACATGCCTGGATGAAGATTGTCTAGCAGGCGGAGCAAATTCTGAGTGAAAAATAGCGTTGGGCAGTGTGCCGCGGTTAGCGGCGGGTGATGGTGGCGGCGCGTACCGCGAAATTTTCAAAAGTGACCTGAACAGAACCATCTTCAGAACCGCTGGCGGCAAACCCGACGACACCTTCAGCGAAACGGCCGTCTTCTCCCTCGGCTACCAGCTGATTGTTGACATAAAGTGCCAAATATTCCCCGGCGCAGACGGCGCGCAGCTGATTGCCGCGTTCACCCTGGCGCACGGCGTTGTGCGGTGTCCAGTCGACGATGGGGGAGGAGAGGCCGCGTTCCACCCGGCGAATGGAAACAAAGCCGTCGCCGCTGATGAGGAAGTAGTAGCCGTTGCGGGTTTCACCACCAGTGGCCCGGCAGACCAGGCCGTAGGCGTTGTTGCGGGCGGTGGAGAGCTGGTCTACGGCCGTTTCCAACACCACATCTTCATACTCCGCTTCGGTAAAGCTCCAGACGTAGCTGGCGGAATTGGAGCTGAGTTCGTAGCCATCATCAGTGAGCTGAACGGCCGTGCCCGTGGCTACATCCAGCTTTTCTGGCCAGCTGCCCACCTCGCTGAAATCTGTTTCCAGCAGCAGCTCTTGCTCCGACACATCTGCCGAGCCGCCGCTGGCGCAGGCAGCCAGCAGCAGGAGAAAAGCGGAAAGAAGAAAAGCGAATTGGTATTTGCGCATAGTTGTTTGGAAAAGCAGGAACACAGAGCTGCCCAGAGAATCACGGAGTGACCCAGAGAAAATCTCTTATGGCTCTGTGCCCTCTGTGGCCAACCTTTTAATGGTGAAACAGGCGCAAGCCGCTGAAAATGAGCGTCATGTCGTAGGCGTTGGCGGCGGCAATTACATCGTCGTCGCGCACTGAGCCGCCTGGTTCGATGACATATTTAACCCCACTGCGGTGCAATCGGTCAATATTGTCGCGGAATGGGAAGAAGGCGTCGGAGCTGGCGGCCACATTTTGCAGCTGATCGAGCCAGTCGCGCCGTTCGGTGTTGGTGAGCGGGGCGGGTACTTTTTCAAACAAGGCTGTCCACGACGGCCGTTCCGTCTCACCCACTTCATCCAGCACGTACAGGTCGATGGCGTTGTTGCGTACGGCGCGCGGCGTGCCCTCTTTGAACTGGAAGCTGAGTACACGCGGATGCTGGCGCAGCCACCAGTTGTCTGCCTTGTCGCCCGCCAGCCGGGTGCAGTGAATGCGCGACTGCTGCCCCGCGCCCAGGCCAATCACCTGGCCGTTCAGAGCGTAACAGACCGTGTTTGACTGGGCGTACTTGGTGGCAATCGTGGCCACGATCAGGTCACGCTGGGCGTTTTCTGGCAGCGCCTGGCTGGCCGAAACGACGTTGAGCAGCAGCGAGGCGTTGATTTCGGCGTCGTTGCGCCGCTGGGAGAAGGTAATGCCAAACACCTCGCGCCGCTCCAGCAGGGGCGGCTGGTAGGCCGGGTCGATTTGGATGATGGGGTAACGGCCGTCTTTCTTCTGCTTCAATATTTCCAGCGCTTCTGGCTCGTAGCCGGGGGCAATCACGCCGTCGGACACCTCGCGGGCGATGAGCCGGGCGGTCATGCCGTCTACCGGATCGCTCAGGGCCACCCAGTCGCCAAAGGAGGACATGCGATCCGCGCCGCGCGCCCGGGCGTAGGCGGTGGCCAGCGGCGTCAGCTCGTCCAGCACGTCATCGACAAAATAGGCGCGGGCCTCCTGCTTGGTGAGCGGCACGGCGACGGCCGCTCCCGCCGGACTGACATGTTTGAAGGAAGCGGCTGCCGGTAAATCGAGCGCTGCTTTGAGTTCCTGCACCAGCGGCCAGCCGTTTAGTGCATCCAGCAAATTGATGGTGCCG
>CAUJGI010000300.1 GCA_963169155.1 Chloroflexota bacterium | reverse complement strand
TTGCTTCAAGGTCGCCGTTGCAAAATAAAATCATGGCCTGGGTCATCATCTGGGCCGAGCTGTTTCGCGGTGTTTTGGCTGATGGCATTTGGATTATGCGCGGCTATGACGTCGGCAGTTACATCCCCTTCATCGTTATTCACCTGATCATCATCGTCACCGGTATCCTGTTCATGCGGCAGGCGAAAGCAGAAACGGCCGTTTCGCCCCAGTTGGCGATGGGTGATTGAACGCGAGAGATTGGTTCAATCTTCGAAGATTGAACCAACCTGTACACGAGGTAGATGATGAAAAAACGGCCGTTTCTCCTTTCGCTCCTGCTCATCTTGGCCTGCCTGCCAACCACCTGTGGTCACACGGCTCCCAACGAAACCACCATCAAGATGGAAGCGATGCGCTTTCAGCAAGATGAAATCGCTGTCACCGCCGGGCAGCCCGTCACCCTGCGCCTGGTCAACCGGGACGACTACGCCCACGCCTTTGACCTGGATGACTTTGATATTCATTTGCAGCTGGCGGCCAAAGAAACTGCCGAAGTGAGCTTTACCCCGACGCAAAGTGGCACATTTACTTTCTACTGCGGCTCACCGGGGCATGAAGCCGCTGGCATGGTCGGGTCGATTACTGTACTGCCCTAGCAAAACCTTTGGCGACAAAAATAAACGATCGCCAAAGGTCCAACTTTAGAAAGGCGACAAAACGACTGCGTGGAGGAAAACAATGATTGGCAATATTTTGGTTTTAATTTTGGTACTTGCGTTGGTGATATTGTTTGGCTGGCTCACCTACCGGGCGGTGCGGGCCAAAAAATTATGGCTGAAGATCGTGGGTGGGCTGCTGGGAGGCGTCATGACCCTGATCCTCGCGGCGATGGTTTTCATGGGCGGCAAAGGCATTGCGGCCACCTACTTCCCCGATGCGCCAGATGCGCCTGACCTGGCAGTGGTCAACACGCCAGAACAGATCGCCCGCGGCGAATACCTGGTGGACATTGCCTGCGTGGGCTGCCACAGCCAGGTAGGGTCGGATGGTAACCCCACGGGCCAACATCCGCTCAGCGGTGGCTGGAACATCGCCGAAGCCGAGGGCTTTGGCTTCATTGGCGACATGGTGACGGAAAACTTGACCCCAGGCGGCAAACTGGCCAACTACAGCGACGGCGAACTGTTCCGGGTACTGCGCTACAGCATTGATCAGCAGGGTCACGAACTGGGCATGATGGCCTTCTTACCTTACCGCGAGTTGAGCAACGAGGATACCGAGGCCATCATCGCTTACCTGCGCTCGCTGCCACCTGTGCCCACCACCGGTGTTACCGGCGACAAGATGAATTTCCTGGGTGCGGTGATGTCTGGTGCAGGTTTGTTTGGCGAAGCACCGCCGCCCGCGCCAACCGTCGTCACCGCGCCGCCGCAGGGTGTGAATGCCGAATACGGTAAGTATGTAGCCACCTTTGGCGAATGTCGCGGCTGCCATGGGCCAGATGCCACCGGCGCGCCAGCCACATCGGTCAGCCCGGCTATTCCCAACCCACGGCCGTTTGTCAGCGAGCTTACCCTGGAGCAGTTTACGGCCGTAATGCGCAGTGGTGTCAAGCCGGACGGCCAACCCTTCCCGGAGACGATGCCCTGGCAAAACGCCAGCAAAATGACGGATGATGACCTGGCGGCGCTGTATGCTTATTTGAGTGCGCTGGTAGAATAGCTTGGAGTCTGGTGCTATGCACTTTGGCGGTGCATAGCACCATCTTTTTGGCCCAACAGGGTTCTGGTGTCACGGATGAGGAGAATCCACACAAGGAGCTTATTGGAAGATGTTTGACATAGACCGCTCTGTGGAAGGTGGGATTGAGCGCGTGGTGTATCGGCCCCATAACCGCCGCTTTAACACGCCGATTGTGATGCAGCATGGCATGTGGCATGCTGCCTGGTGCTGGCAGGGCTGGCAGGAATTGCTGGCCGAATGGGGCTGGGAGAGCCATGCCCACAGCTTGCCCGGTCATGCCGGTTCGCCGACGCAACGGCCGATCCGCTGGTGTACGCTGGGCTATTACCTGGACTTTCTGAAAGCGGAAATTGACCGGCAGCCGCGCAGGCCGATTTTGATGGGGCACAGCATGGGCGGGGCGTTGACCCAGCAATATTTGAAGGAGCGGGATGATTTACCGGCGGCTGTTTTGGTCGCTCCCTGGCAGTCGCACAGCATGATGATCCCCATTTTACGCACTATCGTCCGCGATCCGGCCGGGTTTGGCCTGTGTACGCTGAACCTGACAACCGCGCCGCTGGTGCGCAACCCATTCCGGGCCGCGCAAATGTTCATCAGCGAAGGCGCAGTGCTGTCGCCGCAAGAACTTTATGAGCGGCTGGGGCCAGAATCGTTGTGGGTGCTGCTGCAATACAACCCACCGTTGTGGCGGCCAGTCGTCCGGCTGAAAACCCCGCTGCTCTGGCTGGCAGGCGCGGTCGATACGCTGATCGCCGAGAAGGCGGAAGCAAAATCAGCCCGGCATTATGGGGCGGACTATGTGGTTGTGCCGGGGGCGGGGCATAATGTGATGATGGAGAAAAGCTGGCGGGAAACGGCCGTTA
>CAUJGI010000299.1 GCA_963169155.1 Chloroflexota bacterium | reverse complement strand
GTACCGGGCGGCGGGATGCCGGGTGAAGGTGGATTGGGCGGCACGATGAGTGAAGATGACATTGCCACGCGCCAGGCCGAGTTTGCCTCTGGTGACGGCGTGGAGGGATTTCAGGACCAGGCGATGATTGGTGCAGTGATTCGGCTGCTGCAAAACAAAACGGGCGATATGCCGGAAAATCCGATGGCGGGGGTGATGGACGTGGTGTTTACGGCCGTTGCCGAGGCCACGGGTCTGTCGATGGAAGAAATCCAGGCCCAGCTGAGCGAAGGCAGCACGTTACCGTCTGTGATTGAAGCAAATGGTGGCGAGGTAACGGCCGTTCGTGAAGCCATCAGCACCGCTTTGAACGAACTGCCCAATGCCGCGGAACTGGATGTGGAACAAATCACCAATAGTTGGCTGGGCGAATAATGGCTGTAACGAATCAGGTACAGCCCACCGCATAGGCGCGCTGCGCCTGAATGAAGTAAATCGCACATAATTCTCGCATTTTTCTTGCAAAACTTGGTGCGGTTTAGTTAACTATTTCTTAGAGGCTTGTTGGAAATAGATCTATTTGGAAGGGACCATTCGTAAAATTGGCAGTTGGTTATGGGGCGCCACCAATCACCCTTTGTTTTTAAGTGTGTCCAAAATTTTCCATGAGAGAGTCGAGGTTGTTATGAAGAAAAGTTTAGGTATTTTACTGTTGTTTGGTCTTTTGCTCACAGCCACCGCCTGTGGGCTTTTGCAGGAACCGGCGGCGCCAAGCGCCACGCTTGAAGCGGTACCGCTGGAAATTGAAGAAGCTGAAGAAGCGGCGGTGGTAGAAGAAGCCACGGCCGTTGCCGCAGAACCGCCGGTTGAAGTGGAAGAAGCTGCCGAAACGGCCGCACCGTCAGACGAGGTCGCTGCTGATGGCCTGGTTGTTTATGAAATCAGTCAGGGTGATTCTGAAGTGCGTTTTGAGCTGGATGAGGATTTGCGCGGCACCCGGATTACCGTGGTGGGTATCACCGACCAGGTTGCCGGGCAGCTGGCGCTGGACCTGAGCGATTTATCCACAGCTCAGGTCGGTGCGATTCAAATCAATGCCCGCACGCTGGTCACCGAAAACAACTTCCGCAACCGGGCCATCCAGAACGAGATTCTGGACACAGATACGTATGAAATCATCTCGTTTGTGCCAACGGCCGTAACCGGTTTGCCTGCGTCGGCGGTGATGGGTGAAGAAATCAGCTTCACCATTGAGGGCGATTTGACCATTCGCGACGTCACTGCCCCGGCGACTTTTAGCGTAACGGCAACGGCCGTTTCTGCTACCCAAATCACCGGCACCGCCACGGCCACCGTCCTGCGCGATGCCTTCGGCCTCAACATTCCCGAGGCTCCCGGCGTGGCCAACGTCGAAAATGAAGTTGATTTGATTATCACCTTCGTGGCCAACGCTTCCTAAAAAGAAAAGCAACCCGGAGAGTGGAGAAATGGCCGCAGGTTGGTCTTCACTCTCCGGGAACGCTTCCCCAATTTGCGTTTTCCTCGCCTTTCCCACGCCTAACCTTACCGCAGTCATCTTGTCTAGTACCTTTTTCCCCGTTACACTGAACGAAAATAGCTGAACGGACCCACAAAACACCGTATTCTTGCAGGAAAGTTGTAGTTCATTCGCAGGTCAAGTGCAGCCATTCCTGTAAAATCTAGCAAACTACTAAGACAACTCACAGACAACTTGAAGCAGAAGGAGAGACTATGTCCAAGGAAAGTATTATTGATGACAGCAAACCAAATGCTGGCAGAATGTATGATTACTATCTTGGCGGGAACCACAATTTTGAAGTGGACCGCATGGCTGCGGAACAGGTTATTAGCCTCATGCCGTTTGCGCCCAAGGGGGCGCGTCTCCAACGGTGGGCGCTGCAGGACATTGCCGCTGAGTTGACTGAACGGCGGGGTTTTGATGTGATTATCGATTTTGCTTCTGGCCTGCCCACCAACGACCATATTCACCAGATCGCGCCGGAAGGCACAACCATCATCTACTCTGACTACGATCCAGTTGTGGTGGAATACGCCCACGACATTTTGGGCGAGACGCCCAACGTCTACTACTTTGAGGCCAACGCGGCAAACCCGGAAGCCTTGCTGGGTCGCCCCGAAGTGCAGAAAATTTTGGACGGAAAGCGCAAAGTTGGGTTTGTTTTGTGGGGTGTCAGCGCTTTTCTGACGGATGAGGTGCTGGCCCACACCGCCAAATTCATTTACGACTGGGCGGCACCGGGCAGCTGCCTGGCCTTTAACGCCCAGGGTGCCGACCTGCCGCAGAATCCTATGCTGGACCGGACGTTTGCCATTTATGAGAAAATGGGCGCCAAGTTTCACCGCCGCTCTCTGGATGAGTTCCGCCATCTCCTCAAACCGTGGAAGGTGGATCAGGATTTTGTTTCTCTGCTGGAATGGCACGGTTTTGATGAGTCAGAATTAGCCAAAGAAGACCTGGAGATGATCGGCCCGCTGGCGGGTGGTTTTGGCGCTTACCTGGTTAAATAGTACCGAAGCAAACTAATTTTGTGGGGTAGTTTAGGCGAAAAATGCTTAGGTTTAACTGTTCCGCCCATACCCATTACCCCACAAATTCAGTTTGGCGGAACAATAGGATGCCCATTTTTAATAAAACCTGACAAAGCAGAAACAAAGTCACAACCGGCATGAGAGCGAAAATACTCGGAGCGCGGTGTGACTTTGTTTGTTTTTTGCTTCGGAATTGATTATGGAAAACGCAACGTCTGTTTTATCTGATTCGGTGCGACAAGCTTT
>CAUJGI010000298.1 GCA_963169155.1 Chloroflexota bacterium | reverse complement strand
GCTACTGCACATTCCCCTATTTTTGGTACTCAATAAATCTTGCTGAACGTCTTCGACTCTTCTGCTCTGTGGGTATTTATCGGGCCTTCGTCTGTAATCTGGTCAGATTTTGAGACGTGGAAAATCTGTGTCAGAATGCCGCACGAATCTTACCATCTATCTTACCCCAGACGTTTTTGGGACCGGGGAACGGCCGTAGACCGCAAGCAAAACATCAGCAAATGGGCCGCCAAAATCTGGACAAGATGCAATTTTCACCTACACTCGATCAGCAAACAGGAAGTGGTATCACCAAAGAGGAAGTTATGCGCAACACCCAACGTGCTATCGTCATTGGCGGCAGTCTGGCCGGGTTATGGACCGCCCGCGTCCTGGCCGATCATTTTGCCCAGGTCACCATTTTGGAACGGGACAGTTTGCCCGCCGCGGCCGCCTCGCGCCCCGGTGTGCCGCAAGACAGGCACGTGCATGTGCTGTTGGAACGCGGCGCCAAAATCATGAGCCAGCTTTTCCCCGGCATCATCGAAGAACTGCTGGCAGCTGGGGCCAACCGCGTCGATTTGACCCAGGATTCCCGCGCCAAAATTCGCGGGCAGTGGCTGCCGCAGTTCGAGAGCGGCATTGTGACATACGCGTGCAGCCGCTTGATGCTGGAATCAATTTTACGGCAGCGCGTGGCCGCCTTGCCCACGGTGGAATTGTGTGGTGGGGCGCAGGTGCAGGGGCTGGTGGCCAACCAGGGCGTGGTTGAAGGGGTGCAGGTGCGCTGGAAGGATGGGCACGAGGCAGGAGTGGAAACGGCCGCTTTCATCGTTGATGCCAGCGGTCGAGGCTCCAAACTGCCGGAATGGCTGCCCCAAATCGGTTACGATGCGCCGGAAGAAACGGTCATCGACGTGCGGCTGGGTTATGCGGGACGCCGCTACAAAATCCCCAACCCACCACCCACCTGGGACATGATGCTCGTTGGCGCAGACCCGCCGCACAACAGCCGCGCCGGGCTCATCTACAGCGAAGAAAACAACATCTGGATGGTGATGGTGGCAGGCATCCTGGGCGATTATCCCCCCACGGATGAAGAAGGCTTCCTGGCCATTGCCAGGAAAGTCGATGCCGATTTTCATACTGCCATCGTCAAAGCTGAACCCATCAGCAACATCATCGGCTACCGCCGCACGGAAAACCGCTTTCGCCGTTACGACCGGCTAACCCGCTGGCCAGACAGGCTGGTGGCCCTGGGCGACGCCGTCTGCGGTTTTAATCCAGTTTACGGCCAGGGGATGACGGTTTCCGCCATGGCGGCCGTTGAGCTGGGCCAGATGCTGGCCGCCAGCAGCGGCAAGCTGGTCGGTCTGGCCCACGCCTTCCAAAAGAAGTACCCCAAAATTGTGGAGCCTGCCTGGCTGCTGGCCACCAGCGCCGACCTGGAATGGCTGGGCAACACCGAGGCCACCTCGCTGCCGGAGCGGTTTGCAGGCTGGTACATGCCCAAAGTGCTCGACGCCATTCCCCACGACCGGCTCATCCACCGCACCTTTATTGAGGTGCAAAACCTGATCGTGCCGCCCACCACCCTGTTCAAACCGGCCATCGTCCTGCGCGTGTTGGGGCATTGGCTGCGGGGCAGGTAACGGCCGAATTGCTTTTCTTGGCGGTTTTCCCGCACTTAGCCTTTCAAATACCCCCGACAATCACCCCATTGGGCAGTTTTGTTACTTTTAGGCAACCTCGCTTTGGTAAACTGCCCAAACAGATTATGCTCTGTGCAGTTTGGCATAAACTAATCTCGAAATTCTTAGTCGATGTGCCAAACTGCTTAAAGTACAGCGGACCGCATGCAACTCAAAACTAACCTCTATAAAGCTGTACTTAACCCGCATCAGCCGTCGCTCCTGGGAAGAGGAGCCGCAATGACCGAGAGAAATTTATGCATGTGAACATTGGGACGCTGTTACCCAGGCACGCAATCTATCGCCCACAGCAAACGGCCGTCATCTTCCAAGACCACTCTCTAACCTTTCGCCAGCTAAACGGCCGTGTTAACCGCCTGGCCAATGCCCTGGTGCAGCTCGGTCTGCGCAAAGGGGACAAGCTGGCCACCATTTTGCCCAACTGCTTAGAACAGCTAGAAATTTTCTGGGCCGTTGCCAAACTCGGTGTGGTGGTCGTGCCGCTCAGCCCCCTGCTGCGCGGCAGCGGCCTCAGCCGCCTGCTGAATGATTCCGACAGCGTCGCCGTAGTGACCACGGCCGATTTTGCTCCGGAGCTGGACAAAGTTCGCAGCGACCTGACCAACATTGCCCCGGAACGATTCATTCTCACCGATGGCAACTGTGTGGGGTACCAGAATTATCATGCGCTAACGGCCGCTGCCGCCGAAACCGACCCGCCATTTACGGCCGTTCACGAAGAAGATCCCTACAACATCATCTACAGCAGCGGCACGACGGGCCTGCCCAAAGGGATCGTGCACACCCACGCCATCCGTGCGGCGTACTGCACCAGCTTCGCCACGGCGTATCGCATCACGCCAGAAAGCATCATTTTGCACACCGGCTCGCTCGTTTTCAACGGCGCTTTTCTCACGCTGATGCCCGCCATGTTCCAGGGCTGCCAATACATTTTGCATCCCTATTTTGACGCAAAAGCGCTGATTGAAACGGTGGCGCAGGAAAAAGTGACGCACATCATGATGGTGCCC
>CAUJGI010000297.1 GCA_963169155.1 Chloroflexota bacterium | reverse complement strand
CCCGGGCGGCTGGACAGGGCCACCTGCCCGCCGTGCCGCGCCACAATCGCTTTCACCAGCGCCAGCCCCAGCCCGCTGCCGGGCACGCCACGCGATGTTTTGCCCCGGTACAGCTCCTCCCAGACGTACGGCTGGTCGTCGCTGGCGATGCCGGGGCCGGTGTCCGCCACTTCGACGGTGACAAAACGGCCGTCTTCCCGGGCGCGCAGCTCGATGGCATCGGGGACGGCCGTATATTTCAGCGCGTTTTCCAGCAGGTTGTAGATGGCCAAAAAGAGCAGGTCGCGGTCTCCAGGCACGGGCGGCAGCGGCCAGGGGGCCTGCGGCACGGTCAGCGTCAGCTTACGCCCGGCGCTGCCCGGATGATCCTGGGCCAGTTCAAACACCTCGGCCAGCAGGGGGCCCATGGCAACCGGCGTCAGTTCCAACGGCCGTGTTTCCAGTTCGGCAATCTTGCGCAAATCGGCGGTGAGTTGGCTCAGGCGCACCGTTTGCGCCTCGATGGAAGCCAGCGCCTGCCGCGTGGCCTCGTCGTGGCCGTTGCTCACGTTGGCCAGCCCGGCGCGCATGGCCATCAGCGGATTTTTCAGCTCGTGGTCCAGCCGCTGCAAAAAGCGGCGGCGATCTTCAGCAGCAGCAGCGCGCAGATCTGCCTTTTGCTGCGCCAATCGTGCCGCCTGGCGGAAGTGCCCCCAGAGCGCCCCCGTCAGCAGCAAAGTCGTAAGCAGGCCGGTGAGGAGAACGGCCGTGCTCAGGCTGATCCGCATATACAGCACCGGGTTGGGCAGGCTGGACTGCGTCAGCACCAAGGCCAGCAGCAGGCCAACCAGCAGCGGCAGCGCGCCGCCCAGCCACATTTTTGGCTTCATGAGACCCCCTGCACCGGGGCGACAAAGCGGTAGCCCTGCCCCGGCACGGTTTCGATGAATTGGGGATCGCTGGCGTCGTCGCCCAGCACGCGGCGCAGTTCGGCAATGCGCGAATCGACGGTGCGCGTGCCCGCCGGATAGGCCCAGCCCCAGACGCTGTCCAGCAGCCGTTCGCGGCTCACCAGCTCATCGGGATGGGTCATCAGGTACTCCAGCAGAGTCAGCGCCTTGGGCGTTAGGTGGATTTCTTCGCCCGCCAGCCAGGCGCGGCGGGTGAGGCGGTCGAAGGTGAGATTTTGGCTGATTAGTTTCTGAGCGGCGGTAAGCGGCCGTTCGCCCGGCCGCGCCCGCCGCAGCACGGCGCGAATACGAGCCACCAATTCATGCGGATCAAACGGTTTGTTCAGGTAATCATCGGCGCCTTCTTCCAGGGCCATGGCCCGCTCAAACGCCTCGCCCACCTGGGTGAGCAAAATGACCGGTGTCCAATCCCCCTGCTGGCGCAGCTGTCGCAGCACGGCACGGCCGTCCAGCCGGGGCATCAACACGTCCAAAATGATGAGGTCGGGGGTAGATTCTTTAACTTGCGCCAGCGCCGCTGCGCCATCGGCGGCTACCCGCACGGTGAAGCCGCTGCGCTCCAGGAAGGGGGCCAGGTTGTCGGTGATGGCCGCTTCGTCGTCGGCCAGAAGCAGGGAGAGCTGGCGTGCCATGCCAACATTGTAGCAGAGAAGGGGAACGGCCGTTGTGCCAGAATGGTTACAACTGCCCTCTGAAAGGCAGACGGGAATTCACCGCAAGAGGATGAAACGTGATTTTGCCTCTTCTCACGTTTCACGCTTCACTAATTAACAGCCATACAAATGCAAGCTACTTCAATCGGCTGCGGATCTGCCGCTGCCAGCGGAGGAGTTTTTGTTTGACCGGGTTCCAGCGGGCCAGGAACAGCAGGGCCACGATGCCAACATAGATGCCCGGCTCGATGTAGACGTTTTTCACCAGCCAGATAAAGTGAATCAGCGCCAGGATGATGATGAGGTAGCTGAGCTTGTGCAGCGTTTTCCACCGCTTGCCCAGCCGCTTTTGCCACCCTTTGGTGGAGGTAATGGCCAGGGGAATGAGCAGCAGAAAAGCGGCCGTTCCCACCAGCACAAAAGGCTGTTCCACAATACCGTCGATGATGAAGGCCAGGTCCAGGCCGTAATCCAGCCAGACGAAGGTGAGCAGGTGCAGGCAGACGTAAAAGAAGGCGTAGAGGCCTAACGGCCGTCGTAACGGAATCACCTGCTTCCAGCCAAAAGCAATTGTCACCGGGGTCACGGCCAGGGACATGGCCAGCAGCACCAGCGCCGTGGTGCCGGTGTGGAACAAAATCTCACGCACCGGGTCGACGCCCAGGTTGTTGGTGAAATATTCAACCAGCAGCACGGCCAGCGGCACCAGCGCCCCGATGTGGGTGAGCCAGGTGAGCAGACGCGCAGTATGTTTACGATCCCAACGTTTGGGGGTGGATACGGCCGTTTCCCGGCCCGTTGCTGCACTCATTTGCTTACTCTCTTTAGCCACTGGTTCACTGACCACGGACAGATTGGGTGGTGTCAAAATCGGGATCATCGTACAGGTGCGCCACAAACTCGCCATACCCGTTAAACAGCAGTGTCTCGCGCCGACCAAATTCGCCAATGCGCCGCTCTGTCGCCTGCGACCAGCGGGGATGGTCCACATTCGGGTTCACCGTAGCATAAAAGCCGTACTCGTTCGCGGCGGTCTTCATCCACAAAGATTCCGGCATGGTGTCCACCAAATCAATCTTCACAATCGACTTGATGCTCTTAAAGCCATACTTCCACGGCACCACCAGGCGTATCGGCGCGCCATTTTGCGGCAGCAGTGCCTCGCCATACAGCCCCGTACTCAAAATAGCCAGATCATTCATCGCTTCATCCAGGCGCAGCCCTTCCACGTAAGGCCAGGGGAACAGCGAGCTGTTGAGGCCCGGCATGTTGTCTCGATCTTGAACCGTCTCAAAGCGCACGTACTTGGCGGCAGAAGTTGGTTCAACCTCGTTGAGCAGCTTGGACAGCGGGAAGCCCAGCCACGGAATCACCATCGACCACGCCTCGACGCAGCGCAGGCGGTAGATGCGTTCTTCCTGCTCAAAAGCCATCAAATCTTCCAGACCATAGGTTTTGGGCTTATTTACCAGCCCGCCGACTTCCACCTGCCAGGGGGCCGTGGGGAAGTTCTTAGACAGCGGCGCTACCGCTTCCTTATTGGTGGAAAATTCATAGTAATTGTTGTAGGTGGTAATCTCTTCAAATGAATTAAGCGGATCGCCCAACTCATCGGCGGTGGCGCTAACTTTGCCCGGCATGGCCGTTTGCACCGCACTGACATCTGTTGCGCTGCTGCCCGGTTCAGCCTCCGGGCTGGCGCAGGCGGCTAACAATCCACCGGCCGCCACAGCTGCCGTACTTAAAGCCGCCCCACGCATAAAATGGCGGCGAGACAGATAGACGGATTCAGGTGTGATCTCGGACGAGGGAATCTCGATACCGGTACGTTTTTTGATTAACATGGTGTTTACCTCGGTTACAGTTTCGACTATTCAACATTCAACCAAAGATGTCTGGCACTGGCAGGAGAGGCATAGCGGCCAATAATTGGTTGACCAGTGCCAGACATCTATCAGTATCTAATTATCTGTAAAGTTATGATCTTTTTCTAAATAAATTCTTATGAGATGCTTACAGCAGAGTGGGGATGTTGATTATTGGCCAGGATTGGACCAATCTTCGAGATTGGTCCAATCTGAAAGTGAAGCGCAATTTTGAAATGGCAATTTATGGCGCAATGGTGATGGGCAGACGAATTTCCTGGTAGGTGTCGCCTTCGCCAGCGGTGACGGTGAGCAGGGCCGGGCCGCTGGGGGCGTCGTCGGGGAGTTCCAGGTCAATGGACCAGAAGCCAAACTGATCGGCGAACGCTTTGCCGGTGGCAACTGGCTCCGTGCCACCCACGGCCGAATCCAACACCAGCATGATGTCAACCGCCCGCTCCGGCACATTTACCGCCACGCCAAAGAGGGTGGTCGCCTCGCCGACGGCAAATTCCAGGTCGCCGGAGTTGCCCAGGTGCAGCAAAACCGCCTGCGGATCGTCTGCGGCGCGCAGCTGAATAGGGACCAGGGCTTCACGCCAGCCAGATTCGCCGTATTGGCCAGTGTAGGCCACGGCACAGGCCGGGCCAGGGGCCACGTTTTGCGGCAGAATGACAAAGCCGTACCAGTTGCCCTCGGCAAGGGAGATTTTTTGGGCAGCGATAAAGTTGGTGCAGTCATCGACCAGGACGCCGATGGTGAAGGCGTCATCAAGCAGGTTGTGGCTGCTGCCTTGCATGAAGAAGGCGTGGCCCGCCACGGCCGTTTCTCCCTCCACCGGTCTGGCCAGCGAAATGTAAGGTCTTTCCGTGGCGCTGTCGAAGGCCAGCTGCACCGGCTGAGCCGCCTGGGCCAGCTCGCCCAGGGTCACGGCGAGCATGCCAGGACCAGAGGCCACATCGGCCACCGTGACGGTCACTTCCCAGCTGCCGCTGTCATCGGGGGTGATTTGGGTAGAAACGGCCGTAAACGAGCCCACCTTCAGCGTTAAAGTGAGCGGTTCAGTGGTGGGTGGCTGCACTGCACCGCGAAAGGTTACCGAACGCCCGGCCAGCAGCGTGGCCGCTGGCGCTGGTTCAACAATGCTTACCGTGTAATCGGGCATTTCTACCGTGGGCGTTAGGGAGGGCGTGGCCGTCACTACCGGCGTGGGGAACAGCGCCTCGCTGGTGGGTTCCGGTTCCGTGGGCACAATTTCGGCCGTGGGCGTGGCGGGAACGGCCGTTACCGGTTCCTCGGTAGCTGGTTCGGTGGGCGGGTTTTGGGCAACAGCCGTTTCGGTTGGGGCGGGTGTGGGTGTAGAAACGGGCGCTCCCCCACAGGCCACCAGGGCCAGGAGAATCAGGCCTGGCAGTAAAAACAGTACACTTCTCTTCTTCACATGAATTTCCTCTACCAATTGAGTTGAGAAAAAGAACGTTGTTGGCCGCAGCGTAAAATCACTACAGAAACGAGAATTATAGCAGAGCCGTCTGCCCTGCCTAAGGGACGGCCGTTTGGTTTAGGGATTTGTTCATAAATCGAAAACCGGGGGATGGTAGGGGCGACCCTTGTGGTCGCCCCGTTGGGCAGGCACAAGGCCTGCCCCTACCTGAATTATTCGTCTGATTTAAGCCAAAAGATCCCCCGGCTAAGATTCAACGATGATGCTGATCGTGTGCGGTTCGCCGACGTAGTTGCTGTCTTTCACCACAATCAGGCGCAGGAAATATTCACCTGGCGGCAGGGCATCGGCGTGCAGCATTTCCAGCGGACCGTTGACCACCGGCTGGCTGTGCGTGTCGCCCAGGGTCACCCAGTTCACGCCGTCGCTGTTGGGAATGCCCAGCTCGATTTTGTAGAACTCCACCGAACCCGGCTCAAAATCGGCCGTGCCGACGATGGGTAGGACGCCGCTGACGGTATCGCCCTGGGCCGGGCTGCTGATGCGGTAAACGGCCACTCGATTGGGGTCACGCGCCAGGGCCAGGAGATCGTCGTTGCACACGGCCGTTGGCAGCAGCGCCACATTATTGGCCTGGGCCCACTCCTGAGCCGCCTTCAGGCTCTCCGGGTTGCGCGGCGGGGCGAGGAAAAGCTGCGGCAGGGCATCGGGCGGCAGCAGGGTAGCGTCGGTGCCTTCGGCTAGATGGCAGAACAGCTGCGGCGGTGGCGCATCTTCATCTACCTCGGTACCCACCGGGAGTTCGGCCGGGACGGGCGGCAGTGGCAC
>CAUJGI010000296.1 GCA_963169155.1 Chloroflexota bacterium | reverse complement strand
GGTTGAGAAACGTGATCGATTGGCCCGAACCGCTGGCCACTTCTGTCCCGTTGAGTGCTTACTCTGGCCTGCTGGTTGTGCAGGTGGTTTCCATCATTGTGGCGCTGTTTTTCTACCGTTTGTATTACATCCCCCGGGCTGACTCTCGTGTTGACCAATTTTATTATGTGTTTGCGGCCGTTTCCATTGGTACGCTGCTGTCGGTTGCTTTTACCACCTTTTTGTTCAAAGGCGACCGCGTTATTCTCGATTATCCCCGGGCGATGATCATTTATGCCTGGGTGATTACCATTGTGCTGCTGGTCCTGGGCCGCGTTTTGCACCAAATGGTGCGTGCTGTCTTGCGCAACCGGGGCTGGGGTAAAGATCGGGTCATCGTGGTCGGCACGGGCGACATGGCCCAGGCCGTTATCCAGCGTATCCTGCGCTCGCCCTATCTGGGCTATGAGTTGATGGGCGTGGTCAACGGGCTGGAGAGTGGTAAAGAGTTTGGCGGAATGCCAGTGCTTGGCCGCCCGGAAGATTTGCCTGTGCTGATCGAGCAGCTTGGCATCGATGAAGTGATCATCGCCATGCCGGAAAAAGGGCATCGGGAAACGGTGCACGTGATTTCTTACTGTGAACGCGGCCGGGTTTCCATCAAAATCTTCCCTGACGTGTTCCAGTTTGTCACTTCCCAGGCCAGCATTGACGAATTGGGTGGTCTGCCGCTGCTTTCCGTGCGGGATTATGCACTGCGCGGCTATCTGCTCATCTTCAAGCGATTGATGGATTTGCTGGGGGCGGCGCTTGGGCTGGTACTCCTCTCGCCGCTGATGATGCTGATTGCCATGGCCATCAAGCTGGAATCCCCAGGCCCGGTTTTTTTTGTGCAGGAGCGCATGGGACTGGATGCCAAGCCGTTCCGCATGATCAAGTTCCGCTCGATGCGGCGTGATGCTGAACGGAGCGGCCCTGGGTGGACCACCGCCAACGATCCCCGCCAGACGCGCCTGGGCATCTTTATCCGCAAAATTGAGGCCGACGAGCTGCCCAATCTGGTCAATGTGCTGCTGGGCGAGATGAGCCTGGTTGGGCCGCGCCCGGAGCAGGCGCATTACGTCGATCAATTTCGCCAGACGGTGCCGCGTTACATGGACCGCCACCAGGAAAAAGGTGGCATGACCGGTTGGGCGCAGGTAAACGGTTTGCGCGGCGACACCTCTATTGCCGAGCGCACCAAGTACGATTTGTGGTATATGGAAAACTGGTCCATTTTGCTGGACCTCAAAATCATCCTGCGCACGATCTGGCAAATTATTGAGCGAAAAAGCCGTAAGGAACCCCTGCCCGACGCTCTGGAAGAGATACGGCCGTCTGATACCACCCCCCTCTCCTCGCAAGATTGATTCTCACCTGTTTTTACCCCCTGATCTAACATGGTTCTTATTTGACGCCTGTTTGGCGGCATGTTATGATATTTGAAGCACCCTTTTAGCACTCAAAAAGCAAGAGTGCTAACCAAATATCATTCATACATGAGACTAGGAATTGCAGGCGGCAACACTAGTCTCATTGTCTGTCCGTCGAAACGCAAAATGTTTGAAATACTGACCGATCGACAAGAAAAAATATTAGGTTTGGTGGTTCGTACCTATGTCGAAACTGGTCAGCCGGTTAGCTCGAAAGGGCTGGTTGAGCAGTATGAACTGGACGTAAGCTCAGCGACCGTACGCCATGAACTGGCGGCCATGGATGAAATGGGCTATCTGGTCCAACTGCACACCTCGGCCGGACGCATTCCCACCGAAGTGGGGTATCGTTATTTTGTGCAAAAGCTGCTGGGCGAGTTTCGCCTGCCGGTGCATGAAGAGCAGATGATTCGGCACCAGTTCCACCAGGCCCGGCTTGATCTAGACCAGTGGATGAAGCTGGCCGCCGCCATCCTGGCGCGTACTTCTTTAGGGGCCAGTTTTGTAACAGCCCCGCGTCCCCGTTCCAACCGGTTTAAACATCTCCAACTGATTTCTACGCAGGGACGCCTGGTGCTGATGATTTTGGTGTTGTATGGCGGTGAGGTGAAGCAGCAAATGCTGACTTTAGCTGAACCGCTTTCTCAGGGGCGCCTCAGCGCGGCGGCCGATCGCATGAATTTGCTGCTGGCGGATGCCACGTATGATGAGGCTGTGTATCGTATGAATACGGGCCATCTGGATGAGCTAGAATCGGACGTGGCCAGGCTGACGCTTGAAGCGCTGCGGCGTTCTGACACCCGCACCATTACTGAAATTTACCGCGATGGGCTGATGAACATTGTGGAGGATGCGGGCACCCGGCAGGCTGTGCGTGTGCTGGAAGAACGGACCCTGCTGGCCAATGTGCTGGCCGAAACGCAAACATCGCCCGGTGGGGTGCAGGTAGTGATTGGTGGCGACGGCCGTTGGGAAGAGCTAAAAGATTGCTCGATTATTTTGTCCCGCTATGGTGTGGCTGACCAATTCAGCGGCACCGTGGCCGTCATTGGCCCAACGCGGATGTCCTACGGCCGTAACGTCGCCGCCGTGCAATACGTCGCCAATCTGATGAGTGGCTTCGTTTACGATTATTATTTGGAAGACCCAGACCGCAAAGAGTCTGTTTAGAGAGGTAAGTGCTTGTGAATGACCAGACAAAAGCTGAAGAAATTCAAGATGTTGTTGAAGAACTAGAAGTAGAGGCCACCAACCAGGAAGGGATGGCTGAGGCTCAGGCAGAAACGGCCGCTGCCGAGGCAGCCGAACTGCCAACCCTGGAACAACAGCTTGCCATGGCCCAGGCCGAGGCCGAGGATTACAAAGATCGCTGGATGCGCAGCCAGGCGGAGTTTGCCAATGCCCGGAAGCGCATGGATAAGCAGCGCATGGATGCCTACAGCAATGCCACGGCCAACGTCATCGACAAGCTGCTGCCGATCGTGGATGATTTTGATCGGGCGATGGACAATCTGCCCGCAGAAATTCAGGAACATAGCTGGCTGGAAGGCATGCAGCTGGTGCAGCGGAAGCTTTTTGCGACGCTGGATACATTTAATGTCACCCCTATTGAAGCTGTTGGGCAGCCATTTGACCCGAACCTGCACGAAGCTATTACCCAGGAAGTGACCGACGCGTACGAAAGTGGGGTGGTTTGCCGCGTCCTGCAAACCGGGTACAAAATTGGGGATCGTGTGATACGGCCGTCTCTCGTTGTCGTAGCCGCGTAAAAATAAATACAAGGAATAATAAAAAATGGGCAAAATAATTGGAATCGATTTAGGAACTACTAACTCCGTAGCGGCCGTGATGGAAGGCGGTGAACCGGTTGTCATTTCCAGCGCAGAAGGCGGCCGTACCTTTCCCTCTATCGTTGCCATCAATACCAAAACCGGCGAACGATTGGTGGGGCAGGTGGCCAAGCGCCAGGCGGTCATCAATCCGCTCAACACCGTGTTTTCCGTAAAGCGCTTCATGGGGCGTAAATTTGATGATCCCGTGGTGCAAAAAGCCATCAAATATGCCCCCTACGAAGTGCGGAAAGCGCCTAACGGCGATGTGCGCGTGGTTTTGAACGAACGTGAATATTCCCCGCCGGAAGTTTCCGCGATGGTCCTGCAAAAAATTAAGGCAGATGCCGAAGCGTATCTGGGCCAGCCAGTGACCCAGGCGGTCATCACCGTGCCCGCTTACTTTAACGACACCCAACGGCAGGCCACCAAAGACGCAGGCAAGATTGCCGGTCTGGAAGTGCTGCGCATTGTAAATGAGCCAACCGCCTCTTCCCTGGCTTATGGCCTGGGCAGTAAGGCAGATGAGCTGATTGCCGTCTACGATTTGGGTGGCGGCACCTTCGATATTTCCATCCTGGAAGTGGGCGACGGCGTTTTTGAAGTGAAATCCACCAATGGCGACACCTTCCTGGGCGGCGACGACTTCGACCAGAAGATTATCGACTGGGCCGCCGAGCAGTTTAAAATGGACCAGGGCATTGACCTGCGCGTGGACCGCCAGGCGCTGCAGCGTTTGCGTGAATCTGCCGAAAAGGCCAAGATTGAACTGTCTACCACCATGCAGACCGAGCTCAATCTGCCCTACATCACCGCTGATGCCACTGGCCCCAAACATTTGAACCTTACCTTATCCCGCGCCAAGTTTGAGCAGCTGTCGGATGTTCTGGTGATGCGCTCCATCGAGCAGTGCCGCCAGGCGCTGAAAGATGCGGGTGTTTCCAAGAGCGACATCACCCAGGTGGTTTTGGTGGGCGGTATGACCCGTGTGCCCGCCATTCAGGAAGCGGTGCGCCAGTTCTTTGGCAAAGAGCCACACAAGGGTGTGAATCCCGACGAGGTGGTCGGCATTGGCGCGGCGATTCAGGCGGGTGTGCTGGGTGGCGACGTGAAAGATGTGCTGCTGCTGGACGTGACCCCGTTGACCCTCAGCATCGAAACGCTGGGTGGTGTGGCCACGCCGCTGATTGAGCGCAATACCACCATCCCCACCAAGAAAAGCCAGGTCTTCTCCACCGCTTCCGACAGCCAGACCCAGGTGGAAATTCACGTGACGCAGGGCGAGCGCCAGATGGCGGCAGACAACAAGAGCCTGGGTAAGTTCATTCTGGATGGCATCCCCCCGGCACCGCGCGGCGTGCCGCAGATTGAGGTAACGTTTGACATCAACGCCGACGGTATTTTGAACGTAACGGCCGCTGACAAAGCTACCGGCAAGCAGCAGGCGATGCAAATTATTCCGTCGAGCGGTTTAACCGATACGGAAATTGAGCGCATGGTGCAGGATGCGGAGTCGCACGCGACTGAGGATGAGCAGCGGCGTAGGCAGGTAGAGGCGCGCAACAAGGCGGATTCGGCCGTTTACAGCGCCGAGAAGTTCTTGCAGGACAATGGTCAACAGCTGCCGGAACCCACCAAAGCCGCCGTGCAGAGCCAGATTGATGCCGTGAAGCAGGTGTTATCTGGCGGTGGCGATGCGGATGCTTTGGAAACGGCCGTTAATAAGCTCCAAAGTGTCCTCAACGAAGCAGGTGCCGCCATGTACCAGCAGCCGCAGCCGGGCGCAGCCGGTTCGGCCGCCAACGGTGACCCCAGCGGCGACACGAAAGGCGATGAGGATGTAATTGAAGGCGAGTATAGCGACGCCTGATCCTCATAAATATTTTGCATGATTTTAGATTTCGCAGACCAAAACGAGCTTCGTGGCCGTCTGCGAAATCTTTGATTTTTAAGGACAGCTATGGCCACACAACAAGACTTTTATGACGTGTTAGGCGTTGCCCACGGCGCTTCCAAAGAAGAAATCAAAAAAGCGTATCGCAAATTGGCACGCCAATATCATCCAGACGTCAATAAAGATCATGGCGCTGAAGATAAGTTCAAAGAGATACAACGCGCCTACGAGATACTCTCTGATGAACGGAAGCGCAACATGTACGACACCTATGGCCACGCCGGGGTAGAAAACGGGGCCGGTGGTTTTGGCGGTTTTGAAGGTGGTGGCTTTGGCAACATCAGCGACATTTTTGAAGAGCTGTTTAACGCCGGGTTTGGCGGCAACCGTCGCCGCCGACGTGGACCACGACGCGGCATGGACCTGCGCACCGACCTCACCATATCTTTCGAAGAGGCCGTGTTTGGCGTGGAGAAAGACGTTGAACTTCGCCGCCCCGAAACGTGTGCTACCTGCCATGGCAGCGGAGCCAGGCCAGGCAGCAGCCCAATTCCTTGCACCACCTGCAACGGATCGGGCGAGGTGCGCCGCGTGCAGCAATCTATTCTGGGTTCCTTTGTAAATGTTACCACCTGCACCACCTGCAACGGTACGGGTGAGCTGATTCCAGAGGTTTGCCCTACCTGCAATGGCCAGAAGCAGGTGAATGAAGTGCGCTCCCTGAAGGTAAAAGTGCCGCCGGGGGTGGACAGCGATACCCAAATCCGGCTTACTGGTGAAGGCGGGCCGGGTCAGGATGGTGGGCCGCCCGGCAACTTGTTTGTGGTGATCGACGTGAAGGCGCACGACTATTTCCGACGGCGGGGCGAGGACATCTACCTTGATCTGCACATCAACGTGGCGCAGGCCGCGCTGGGCGACAGCATCATGGTGCCAACCCTGGATGGTGACGAACCGTTGGATATTCCGCCCGGTACGCAGCCGGGCAAAGTTTTCCGGCTGCGCAACAAGGGTGTGCCTCGCCTGGATCGTTCCGGGCGTGGCGCGCCGATGGGTCGTGGCGACCAACATGTGCTGATCCAGGTTGCCATTCCGCAAAAGCTGACCGACGAACAAAAAGAACTTTTCCAGAAACTTTCGCGTACGCTGGGCAAAGAAGTTGTGCCGCGGGGTGAACGGGGTCTTTGGGACCAACTGCGCAATGTCCTAGGATTTTAGATGACCACAACGTATTGGTTGGAAGTCAGTGTCATTACCGATGGGGAAGGGGCCGAGGCCGTGGCGGAAGTGTTACGGCCGTTTGCCTACAATGATGGTGTGGTTTTAGAGCAGCTGGGTGACGAAACGAACCCCGCGCCGGATGCTTTGGAAACGGCCGTTACCGTCAAAATTTATGTCCCAGAAGGGGAAGATACCCCCGAACTGCGCCAGCGTCTGGAAGAAATTCTTTACCACATGGGGCGTCTGTATCCCATTCCCCCGCCCACCTTTCGCCAGCTCAAAGAAGAAGATTGGGCCAACGCCTGGAAAGCCCACTACCACCCTTTTCGTATAGGCAAGAGAATTTGGATTCAGCCCAGTTGGGTGGAAAACGGACGTAACACCGATGACGGTGATTTTGCCCAGCCAGGCGACGTGGTGCTGGTGCTGGACCCCGGCATGGCCTTTGGCACCGGTTTGCATCCAACCACGCAGATGTGCTTGCAGGCGCTGGAACAGGAAGTGAAGCCCGGTAGTTCTGTGCTGGACGTGGGCACCGGATCGGGCATCCTGGCCATTGCCGCCGTGAAGCTGGGGGCGGGGGCCGTTCGCGCGTTTGACACTGATTTTCTGGCGGTAGAAACCACCCAAAACAATGCGGCCCAAAACCATATCGATTCGATTCACGTGCATGAAGGGATGCTGGCCGACGTGCCGCTAACTTCTTGGGACATCGTGGTGGTGAATATTTTGGCGCACGTCATCGTGTCGCTGTTTGACAACGACCGTTTGATGGCGTACGTGGCACCGGGTGGCAAGCTGATTTTGAGTGGGATTATTGAAGAGCAGCTGGAGGTTGTAGTAACGGCCGTTACCCGTGCTGGCGGCCATGTCATCGAAAAAATCCAGGTGCGCGACTGGGTTTGCCTCATCGTTTCCCCGGAAAAGTAAAAACGCCCCAGCTTGGCTGAGGCGTTCCCTGTGAATTATTCAAATGGCTGGAAGGTGTTCGCTAACGGGC
>CAUJGI010000295.1 GCA_963169155.1 Chloroflexota bacterium | reverse complement strand
GGCTGCCGAAGCGTTGTTTAGCGTCGCTCAGCAAACGCCGGTAGTGGATGGGGCTGGCGTGCGTGCGGCCATGGAGCGCTGGGCCGTGCGCCTGGCCGATGAGGCCCAGCCGGGCATCTGGTCGCGCAAACGGGTGCTGATGGCCCCCGGGTTGAACCACGGCGGGCTGGCCCAGGCGCTGGAGCAGTACACCGAAGAGCTGCGTTACGCCGACCCGATTGTTTATTTTGCCCTGCCCCCAGCGCCGGGCGTGGGCAGCGCCGAAACGCTGTCTCGGGTGGCCGAGCCCACCTTGAACCAACTGCGCGCCTACCCATTTCGACGGTTGTTTCCCCAGGCCGGGGAATCCGTACGGCCGCGCAGCCCCAAGCTGTTTGATTGGGCCGATGTGCTGGCCGGCGACATGGGCGGCATTCGCCGCTATGCGCCCAAGCAGCTCAAGCGTAAGGTGATTGTAGTGGAATCCGCCACAGAAGCGGACATCACCGATTTGCGTGAGCGGGGTGTTTCGGCCATTGTCACCACCATGCCGCCGTTGGGGCACGAGCTGGCGCATTTGGGAGCGGCCGTTTTTGAAGCGTGTCTGATTGCCCTCAGCCCAGACAAACAGGCCGCCCGCACCGAAAACACCTATCTCAATTTGATGGCCCAGATGAATTGGCAGCCGGGCATTAAATATTTGCAGCCAGACGAGGCAGGCATCAACAAATTTGCCTTTGTCATTCATCCATTGTCCACTCGATTTATTTACACCCATCCCAAATTCCGCTGGACGCGTTATTTGCCAGAGCGATTGGTCGAGCGTGTCGCCGCCCACCTGCCGCCCATGTATGGCAGCCGCATCACCGGCATCCAAAGCCCGGCCACCGGGCAAAAGGTTGAAGGGTATTTGATGTTCATCGGCGGCACGCCGCGTGAACTGATGCGGCGCGATCCAGCCTTTGTTTACCGGCGGCTCATTCGCGCCTCGCGCATGGCCGAGCGGTACGGGGCACGATTGATGGGGTTGGGCGCGTTTACCTCGGTGGTAGGTGATGCGGGCATCACCGTCGCCCAAAAAGCGGACATCGCCATCACCTCCGGCAACAGCCTGACCGTGGCCGCCACGCTGGAAACGGCCAAGCAGGCGGTGGTGAAAATGGGCAACAATCTGGACGAAGCGCACCAGGGCAAGGTGATGGTCATCGGCGCAACCGGGTCGATTGGTTCGGTCTGCTCGCGGCTGTTGGCCCAGGCGGTACCCAACATCGTCCTGGTGGCCCCGCGCCCGGAAAAGCTTATCGCCCTCAAGCAAACCATCGAGGCCGAAACGCCAGGGGCCAAAGTGACGCTAAGCACCACGGCCGATGATTACGTGGGTGACTGCGACCTCATCGTGACCACGACCACGGCGCTGAACACGCGAATCATTGACATAACGATGTGCAAGCCGGGTGCGGTTATTTGCGATATTGCTCGTCCGCCGGACATCACCGAGGAAGAGGCGGCACTGCGGCCCGATGTGTTGGTGATTGAATCGGGCGAGATTTTACTGCCGGGCAAGCCCGATTTTGGCATGAACATTGGCCTGCCGCCAGGGGTGGCGTATGCCTGTCTGGCAGAAACAGCGCTGCTGGCCATGGACGGCCGTTTCGAAGATTACACCCTGGGCCGCGACATCGAAATTGAGCGGGTGAAGGAAATTTACCGGCTCTACAAAAAGCACGGCCTGGAGCTGTCTGGTATTCGCAGCCATGATCACTTTTTGACCGACGAAGACCTGGCCAAGAAGTGTGCTCTGGCGGATGAATTGCGCAACAATCCCGCCAAGCTGGCCGACGTGCGGCGTCAGGCGCAGGCGGCGCTGCCCGTCAAGCGTGCCTATCGCCCGGCCAAAGGCGGCCGTAACCGGACTACCGCCATCGCTGCCAGCGTTGGCGCGGCCGTTTTAGCCGCCGTTGCTGGTTTGTTTTTCTGGCGACGAAAGTAAACGATAGTGAAAAGTAAAAAGTGATAAGTGAAAAGTAAGCTACTTTTCACTTATCACTTTTCACTGCCCACCGCCCCACAGGAGGAAAATGATGAGTGAACAAGCCCTCACCCGCTGTGCCGCCGCGACAAAGGCGGGCAAACCGTGTAAAAATTATGCCGTCGAAGGATTGGCTTACTGCCGTGTGCACCAAAATGTAGCTCAGGCTGAGCCCTCTGCCACCATGAGTGCGGCCGAAGCTGAGCTGTTGGCGCGCAAGAAAGCATTGTTGGACGAGCTGGATGAACTGGTGGCTGATTTGAAGACGGCCGTTCCCCCCCCCAACACGTCGCCCTACAACCCCCTCCAACTGCTCACCTATCTGCGCCAAAACCTGAGCCAGTTCACCCCGGAAATGCAGATGGGCATCCTGGAAAATTTCCGCGACATGACCCGTGAAGATATGATGGACATTGAAACGTGGAAGGGGCTGGGCTATATGCTCAGCTACTCGGCCAAATTCCAGGCCAATCAGCTGCGTGAAAAGATGAACGAGCAGCTGCCCAAGCCGCTTCAGCCAGACACAATGCTCAACTTTGTCAAAAGCAACATCGATCGCTTTACGCCCGACGTGGCCAAAGGGATCATGGACAGCCTGCAGGGCGCCACGCGGGAAGATTTGATGGACCCGGAAACGTGGAAAGGCATCTGGTACATGATCAACTACTCGGTGCAGTTCCAGGCGGAGCAGTTGAAGCAGCGGTTGAAGGGTGAGAGTGAAGGGGAATAAATCATCCAATTACCCAATTACTTAATTACGCCTCCTGTAATTGGTAATTGGGTAATTGAGTAATTGGGTGAATGAAATGGCTTATCGTGATGAAATAGAGCTGTACAGCTGCCTGGGGCGGTTGTTTGACCAGGTTGAGGCAGATGTTCCCCAGGCGACGGATTCGCTGCTGAAAGCGAAACTGAGCATTCGCTTCAACGTGACGGATCCGGCGGCGCTGCTGCTGATCAATGCGAAAGAACGGCCGTTGCAAATTGAATACGGCCGTGCCCACCACCACAAACCCGATCTCGAAGTGGACATTACCGGCGAGGCGCTGCACCAGATTCTGCTGGGTCAGCTCAGCCTTACCAAAGCCGTTGGCAGCAAAAAGGTGAAGCCCAAAGGCCCTGTTTGGAAAGTCATGGCCCTGGCCGACCTTTTTTACCACGCCCAAAAAATTTATCCGGCTGTCTATTTGTCCCGGCAATAAGGGTGTGCCCGTTTACCAAACTCCGGCATGGTTCAGAAATCGAAGAAACTCGCTAGACAGTTTGTAGAGCGATTTGTAAAATCGCTCAGAAAACGATTTGCAAAATCGTTCTACAATTGGTAAAGCTGGCTTTGGGTCAAAATGAACCATGCCCAAAGTTCAAAATAAAAACGGGCAAACCCCGCAAATCTGGTCCACCATCTTTGCTAAAGCCTGGCAGCTCGGCGTGTCGCTGGCCATTTTGACCACGTTTTCTGGGGGGCGAAAGCGGCAACAATTTGGGGACGGCCGTATCTAAAAATATGCCCCGCAAAATGAGCGCGGTTGGCGTTTTGTGAGGTATACTTTCCGGTAATGGAAGCGCAGAACACC
>CAUJGI010000294.1 GCA_963169155.1 Chloroflexota bacterium | reverse complement strand
CCAGCCACCTGAATCGGCTGCTGAACGAGGGTTCATTTCAAGGCGAAGTTGTGGCGCTGGACGCCGCCCTGGCGGACCAGATGAGCACGGCGGGCACCCTCTACTTCGATCTGGCCGACTTTGCTTCGGCCTCCGATTTTGCGGCGCGCGGCCTTGGCTTTGTGGGGCAGGTGGCCGGGCAGCCGATGGGCATTGCTTACTCATCGCTGGTGTGCAGCCAGGGGATTGAGGTGAGCATTTTTGTGGATGAAGCGTACCGACGGCAGGGGGTGGCAACGGCCGTTGCTGCCCATCTGCTCCTGGCCTGCCTGGCACGCGGCCTGCACCCCAACTGGGACGCCGCTAACCCAGAATCTGTGCAGCTGGCAAACAAGTTGGGCTATCGTTCTACTGGCAGTTACGAAGCCTATTTTCACACGCAAAATTGATGTTGTCGGGCCAATAAAATCGATGATAATTGCCCCATTCTATTGTCGCCAAGTTGGTTTTGGAGCCCACCATGAAAACTGTTTTACGTGTCTTCCTGCTTGTAATTTTTGTGACGTTTTTGTCTGCCTGCGGCCCTTCGGAAGCCGATCAGCAGGCAACCGTGGAGGTGCTGGTGGCTGAAACCGTGGCCGCTATTCCGACGCAAGCGCCCCAGGCAACCCTGCTGCCGCTGCCTACCTACACACCACAGGCGACGTTTACGGCCGTTCCCAGCCAGACGCCCCTGCCAACCTACACGCCTTACCCAACCTACACGCCGCCAGCCACGGCTACCGAATCGCCTACCGCGACAGCAACCGCCGAGCCGACAAGCGCACCCACGACGAGTGGTCAGGTTGTTCCAACCAGCGCGCCCGTGGTAAACGTCAGCGAGCAGCTCGCCGCCAAAATTCAGGATGAACTGACGCGGATTGATATTATTCGCGGTGCTTTTTTGCCGCTTTCTCCAGGTGGGGGAGGGACGATAACTGAGCAGCCAACCGATTGTGGGGCAATCGTTTCTTCTAACGATAGCATTGCCAACGTGCTCACGGTTGACGTTTCGGCCCAAACGCCAACCGTGCAAAATGCGTACGGCATTTACCGGGCGGCCACCGATACCGTGCTCAATTTGCTGGCACCCTGGGTGGAGATTTGCCGCACCGACTTAGCCAGCGGCGTTTCGCGGCGCATCATTGACCAGAACCAATATGGCATTTTGCGCCAGGCGCTGGATCAACCGATTGGCCAATTGAACCAGGCGATCAACTCGCTGCAATCGCCCTAACCAAACATAGTGCCACGTTCATCGGGTGCGGTGCTGCTTTTGCGCCGCACCAGGGCGATGATGCCCGCGCCGAGGCCGATCAGCAGCAGGATGGGCGCGACGACCAGCCAGCCCAGCAGCGGCACCAATCCCCCGGCGATGAGCAAGACGGCCGTTTTCAACCCCACCTTCACCCCCTCATCTTTGGGATACAGGCGGGTTTGCACAATTTGGTTGATGGCGGAAAGGCCAACGGCCGTAACCGCCACAATCGCCAGCAAAATGATGAGGGCAATCAGTCCACCCACATCACCGCCCTGGGTAAAAATAGCGCCCACCACTCCAAAAAAGAGAAGGTTCACCAGCCCAATTACCAACGCCCGTCCCGGACTGTTTTGGGCCACCTGCTGCGCCCGCGCCACGCGCCCCGGCAGCAAGGCGGGCAGCAGCACCAGCAGCGCCGCCAGCGTCCCCCAGCTAAACAAAATAATGATGATGATTTGTAATCCTTCAGCCATGTGAACCTCCCGTGGGCGGTAGTAATTGGTAATTGGTAATTGGTAATCGGTTATCCGTTATCGTTTTAGCCTGGGGCTTCAGCCCCAGGTCAATTAATCATTCACAAACAGCAGCCGGTTGCCTGCCAGCCAGACGACCAGTGCCAGACCCAACAGCAGCGCCCACTGCGCCGTGGGCAAATCAAAGGTGAGGGTCGGCAAATTGGGCTGCTGCCAGACGGCCGTTACCCCCGTCCAAAACTCGCCCAACCAGGCCAGCGTGGCCAGCTGAACGGAGGCCAGCCAGTCGGTGGCGATGGCCCGGCCGGTCCCCAACCACGGCCACAGCAACGACCATCGTGGGCCTAGCAGCACCACCGCCGCCACAACCTGACCCACCAGCAGCCCCCACACCCAGCGCGGCAGCGGTCGCGCAACGGCCGTTCCTTGCCCAATCGCCGCCACCACCGCCGCCGACAAATCCGTAGTAAGCGGCAGCTCCGGCAGTGCCGCCAGGCTGGCAAACAGCGCCTGCATCTCCGCCAGCTGTGCCCGCGCTCCCGGCGAACTGGCCAGATGCCCTTCAACTGCCTGCCGGGTGGCATCATCCAACGTGGCGTCCAAATATTCGTGCAGTAAATCGTCGTTAAACTCTTGCATAATCTTTCCGATTTTGTGTTTAGGTGGTCAAGTTTTCAAATGTCAGGTTTACCTGAGCACCTGATCACTTGCGTACTTGAACACCCGCTCAAGTCTCTACCATTTTTTCCGCCAACATCTTCCTTGCCCTGAACAAATCGCTTTTGACGCTGCTGAGCGGCCGTTCCAGCACTTCGGCCATCTCTTCATAGCTCAACTCCTGGAAGTGACGCAGCTCGATGGCAATGCGGAAGTGCGGCGGCAGCGCCCAGATGGCCTGGTGCAGCCGGGCGGCCTGCTCCTCGTGTACCAGCGTTTGTTCAGGTGAGGGCGCCACCTGCGCCCAATCGTCCATGCTCACCGGGCGGTCCTCGCGCCCCATCTCGGCGGCCAGCAGCTGCGGCTTTACCCGGTCGCTCTCCAGCCAGTTCAGGCACAAATTGGTGGTGATGCGCTTGATCCAGGGGGCAAACGGCCGTGCCACATCAAACCGGTCCAGCGCCTGGTACGCCCGCAAAAACGCTTCCTGCGCCGCATCCTCAGCTTCCACCCGCCGCCCCAGCAAACGATACGCGGTGTTGAAGACGGCCGTTTGGTAGCGACGCACCAACTCCCCATACGCGGTGGCGCTGGTCTCGTCTCCCTGCCTGGCCTGGTGCAGCAGCATCTGCTCGTCTGTTAGCGTCATGGTTTGCTTCCTGCCAGAGTGTACCGGAAAGCGGGCAAAAAGTTGCAAAAACAAATCACGAATAGAACGAATTATCAAATGGCACGAATTTTTCCCCGCAAACCATTCGACTCATTCGTCCATTCGTCAAATTCGTGGTGAAAATTTATAGCACAACGGCCGTTCCCCGGTACAATTCCAGCATGTTTGATTTTCTGCCAACCTCCTCTCGTTACTGGCTCATCGCCTTACTTATTTTGTGGGCTGTTTTGCTGTTTGGTGGCTTTGTGTTTGGCCCCGCCGACGCCAGCCAGCGTATGCCTAAATGGACCCGGCTCACCTCTTCGGCCGTGCTGGTGCTGGCCGGGTGGAGCTGGTTCCTGCTCACCCGCCAAAACGCGGCCAACGGCTTTGTGCTCTGGCTGGCCATCGGCATGACGTTTGGCTTTTTGGGCGATTTGTTCATGGCGGGCATGATGCCCGGCGGGCGGAATGTGCTGGGCGGCATGGCGACCTTTGGTTTGGGTCACGTCGCCTACATCATTGGCCTCTGGCGTTTTGCCAGCCAGGTTGGTTTAACCGACGGCACGGCACGGTGGGGCAGCCTGGTGGTCTGGTGGATCATTGGCGCGGCGGCCTGGTACTTTGTCGTTTTTCGCGGCCAGCAGCCGTCGACGCTGCACTATGCCGCGCTGCCGTACGCGCTGCTGCTGGCCAGCACGGCCGGTATGGCCACCGGGCTGGCCCTACAGCAAGGCCAGTTCACCTGGCTGGCCGTCGGCGCGGCGCTGTTCCTCATCAGCGATCTCATCCTGGCGGCGCAGCTGTTCAACGACCTCAGCTTCTTTCTCATCGGCGATGTCATCTGGCTCACCTACGGCCCCGGGCAGATGTTGATTGTGTACAGCGCAGCAACGGCCGTTTCTCTCTTGCAAAGATAAACTTATCACTTTTTACTTTTCACTTTCCACTCCCAAGTAAGAATCCCCCACCCCACCCCATCCAATAACGGTGCGGGAAAAGTTGACGCGAGTCCGTTTATCATTTTCTAACTTGACGGCCGTATTCACTTTGCTATACTCGCTTCTGATTCAACAACAAACCCAAAGCCTACAGACCTGACAGGTTTTCCTAAAATGGAACCATTGTGTGTTTTCATAAAACCTGTCAGGTCTCAAAATCAGGTCTCAAAAAAGTGTGACCAATATGATTGGACAATATTGCAGGTGTATTGAGCGAGGGTGGTAACCATCGTTCAGAAACCTGAGACGGATTTCTAAAGCGCATTTTTGCGCCAACGGTGGTGGCTGCTCTCGCGAAGCAACAACGAGCCTGGTCGGCTCTCCTTGTTGTTCTCGCCAGCGAATAGCTGCGACCGTTTTTTGTTGGGTAGCGCGTCAACGCTGCCCCTGTTTAGAAAACAATCTCAGGAAACACCTACAATGATGTTGTCAACAATTGAAAACACACGCCTTCACTCGTTTGCCACACCCCCTGCCAACAGTCTGGAAGCCCAGGTTGGGAATACGCCGCTGATTCGGTTGCGGAATACGGCCGTAACCCACCACCTCCCCGACACCGTTGCCCTCTACGCCAAGGCGGAATGGTTCAATCCCAGCGGCTCCGTCAAAGACCGCCCGGCCCTCAACATTATCCGTACCGCTGAGGCGCAAGGTTACTCAAACCGGGTATGACCCTGCTGGACTCGACATCGGGCAATATGGG
>CAUJGI010000293.1 GCA_963169155.1 Chloroflexota bacterium | reverse complement strand
CGGCCGTCCGCTCATTGGGCGCAATATCCCCGATGGCTACGGCCGTGTTGCCCAGCAGTACTGAAGCCGTCTCCAGCGTGATGTCGCTGTTGTTCAAAATGTCCATCGCCAGCACCAGGTTGTTACCCTCCAGCGTCAGCGTGGCCGAGCCGGAAATATCCACCGCAGGCACGGCGCTCTCCGCCAAAAAGACCGACACTTCGCCAATATCCACCCGCACGTCGGAAATGGTTACCTCGTTGCCGTAGGTGATGCTGCCGACGTTCGGGTCATCGCTGTTGAACGGCACGCCAAAATCCTGGGTATACGGCCGTGCCAGCGCCCCGGCGGGCAGGCTCAGATCATACGTTGTGCGCTGCGGCGAGTAGAGCCCCAGCAGGCTGTACACATCGGCTTGCTCGCCGTCTGACCGACTGTAGGCTACCGAGATCTGGTTGATGATGGTGTCGTTGCCGCGCAGCTGGAAGCCAGTGAAATAGGTAACCCCGCTGAAGATGACCACCAGCACCGGAATGGTGATCCAGGCACGTTCCAGTCGGTTGCGCCGCTTAAGAACCCAGTAGTTGACTGGCCCCACCACAACCGTGTAGACCAGCAGGAAGACCAGCAGCTGCAAAATACTGGGCAGGGTGAGCGAGGGCAGGCTGGAAACGGCCTCTGTGGCCGCATAGCTGTTTTGCGGGCCTGAGCCCCAGCTGCTGCTCGATGGCACGCGGCTGGCAATGGTGGCCCAAACTGCTTCGCTGCCGTCCCAATCCAGCAGGGGGGCCAGCCGGGGGTCGAGCGCCAAAAAGTAAACCGAGCCGATCCCGACGGATTGGCGAGCCAGCAAAGGCAGCTCATCCTGGCGGAAGATCAGCTCGCCGCTGCGCAGGCTGCTGGTGGCCACTACATACGGGCCGGGATCGCGGAAGGGAATGCCGATGCGTTCACGCAAGCCGGGCAAATCGTCCACGGAGCGGCTGCCGTCGATGGTGACGGGCAGTAAGTCGGCGAGGGATGCGGCCGTTTTTTGCCAGTTCGCCCCACCGGTAACAATAAGTTGACCGCCATTGTGCAGCCACACTTCCAGGGCGGTGCGCTGCTGGCTGGTGAGCTGGCTGGTGTCTGTGTCGTTAAAAATGAGGATATCGAGGGCGTTCCAGGCAACGGCCGTTTCGGGCAAATCCTCCAGCGTCAGCAGCGCCACCGAAGCATCGGAGCGACTGCCGGGAATGCGCTCCAGGAAGCTGAATTCGGCGGCATCGGGGCTGACCACGCCGTAGAGCAGGTGGGTACTGGCCGAGATGCGGCTCAGGCTGCCGCTGCTGGCCTCCGCTACCAGGGTGCCATCATTTTGCCGCAGCGCCAGGTTGACAATTCCCGCGCCGGTATCTAGTTTTATGTAAAGCGTAACGACCTTGTTAGACTGTGTGGGCAGGCTGATGGGCGAGCGGTAGGTGGCTGGCGCGGCACCTGCGCCGCCAGGCATACTAATTTCGACAAACCCCTCAACGGCTGGTCCTGTGTTAGCGGCCGTTACCTGCACCGGCACCCAGTAATCCCCCTTGTAAATGCTGTCGAAGCCCACGGCAACGTCCAGGGTAATGCCGCTGCTTTCGTCATTCTGGGCGTGTGTGGGTATGGCAATAAAGCCCACCAAAGGAAGCAGCAGGCTGAGGAAGAGAAACATTCGGATTTTGGAGGTGTTTAGCTTGGCCATGGTTTGTATACGTTTTAACGCTGCCATTTGTTCCATGCGGTTGATTATACCGAACGGAGCAGATGTTCACACGACGGTTACCGTATGATTGGGTGATTATGTAATTGAGAAATTGGGAAATTTCGGCTCAATTTCAATTACCCAATTACCCAATACCTCAATGACCGCCTGCCTTTCAGGTAAGAATCTCAATTTCATAATCAGAAATTGGCACATCTGGGCGTTGGTCTTCCAGCCAGGTGACGGCCGTTTGCAGCTGGCTGTGCAGGTGGGCGGCGTCGTTGCCCACGGTGACCAGGGCGATAACGGCCGTTCCCCACACATCTTGTTTGTCTACTTCAGCTACGGCCACGTTAAACTTCTGCGGCAGCCGGTTCAAAATCGATTTGACAATGCTGCGCTTCTCTTTTAATGAGAAAACGGCGTCTAGTTCCAGGGTAATCACACAACTGGCTATAATCATGGGCGTATTGTGAAGAAAGCGGTGGGGTGTGTCAAGCACGCGTGTGATTTTGCTCAGAGCTAGAGATTTATCCGAAAGTACTGGGTAGAGAGCGCAACGAAAACGGCCGTAACAACGTTTTGGTAGTGACAATGCCTGTCGTTTAGACATTGCGCAGGTGCGAAATACGCAAAATCTGCTGTAAAATCGCAATTTTGCAGGAGTAAACAACCACATGCTAAGAAAATTAGCTTACCTTTTCTTGATCATCTTCTTCATCATGGGCGCGTTCGCTGCTTACACGTTTGTGGCCACCATCAACAAAGCCGGAACCGTTACCCAGCCCATTGGTGAGTTTGTCCAGCAGCTCATGATTCCCGCCACGCCCGTCATTTTGCCCAACGCTACCACCATCGTTCATGAAATTAACGACCTGGCTCGTTTAGAGACGGCTTCGGTGGAGCTGGAAAAGATCGTAACGGCCGAACGTAACAACGACTACATGTGGGGCGCGATGGGCGAAACGCTCATCTTTGTGGCCAACGGCAAAGTGGTAGCTGGGGTAGACCTGGCTGGAATGACTCCGGCCGATGTGCAGGTGGTGGACCCCACCACGGTGATGGTGCACCTTCCCGAAGCCGTGCTGTTTGACGATCTGCCTGCCCTCGACAACGAAAAATCCTATGTGGCTGACCGAGACACGGGCCTGCTGACCCGTGCCGATCCCGAGCTGGAAACGCAAGTGCGCCGCCTGGCGGAAGAAGTGCTGATTGAAGAAGCGCTGAGCAGCGGCGTAATAGAGCAGGCCAACTTCAATGCCCAGCAGTTTATGCTGACGTTTATGCAGGGGCTGGGCTTTGAATCGGTCATTTTTACCAACGAAACGCCGCCCACGGCCGAACCTTTTGTGCAGGAAGTGCCCAAGGGGTACGTGCTGGTGACGCCCACACCGCAGCCCTAGGCCGGTAATCGGTGTACGGTGAACGGTAATCGGTGGAAAGAGCCGTTCACCGATTACCGTTCACAGATAACGGATTACCGACTACTCTTTTGGCGGTGAATCGTAGTCCAACACGTCGCGGCCAGCTTCGGTAGAGAGGATGTCCAGCGCGGCCGAGGCACCTTCCCCGGCAGAGATGATCGCCTGGCTGCGGTTCATCTTGGTGCTGCGCCCGACGGCATAGAGATCGGGAACGGCCGTTCGCCCATTTCGATCCACTTCCACGCTGCGTCCTTCTTTGGTTAAACCCAAACTCTGGTTCAACTTCACCCCTTTACCTTCTGCCAACACCACGTACTTGGCGTGGTGCGTCGCGCCATCTTCAGTGGTGACGCTGAAGCCATCGTCGCTTTTGTTCACCTCGGTGACGGGCGCGTTTACCAGCTTTGCGCCAAAATCGGTGACCTGCTGCCTGGCGATCACCTGGAAATCACTGCCCAAAATTTTGGGAATGCCCAGGTAGTTGTGCAGTTCTGCGTAGTGCATGGCGGTTTTGTCCTGGCCAAACACGGTGGTATCCACCCCATTTTTAGCTAAAAACAAGGCACAGCTCAAGCCGCCTGGGCCATCCCCTACGATGATTGCGTTTGTCATGGTTACCTCCAAATAAATGTTGTGAATGGGTAAAATAGCGTGTTTAATCATACCGCAGTTTGCCGATGTTGACTGCCGTCCGCTTTGCGGTATTTAAGGATTGCTCATGGTTTTTCCGCCGAAAATTCCGGGTTTGAAGCTGCTGTTGGGCGTGTGGGTGGTGTATACGGCCGTCTGGATCAGCCTCGAAGGGGCGTTGGTCCAGGTCATCATCATGGGTACTGCGACGGCCGTATTGCTGTTGGGCCACGGCTGGCAGCGCTGGCTGGGCGGTCGGCAGTTGGGGCGTGGCTGGGGGGTGCTGGTAACGGCCGTTTCCGGCGGCTTGTTTGGTGTGGGCAGCGCCCTGCTCACCTTTGTTTTCATGGCGGTCAAAACTGGGCTGCATGCTCACGGCCCAGAATTTACCCAGGCGGAGATTGTCTGGGTGTGGGACGTTGCGCCGTTGTGGACGGCCGTTTGGCTGCTGGTTGGCCTCGGTATCGGGCTGATTTGGGCCGGGAGTGAGTGATTTTTTGACGCAAAGAGCGCAAAGATAGCAAAGAGGCAAAGGAATTTTCCTCTGTTTCTTTGCTCCTTTGCGTGAAATCTCTATCCCTTCAACCGACTTTCCACATTTTTCAACGCCTCTTCCAGCTGCGCCTGGCGCAGGCTGTTGGTCACGTCGCCGCGGGTGCGTTCCAGGACGGCGCGCACCGTATCGGTGCGGCGGCGTAGGCCGCCAGTGATGCTGTCGTTGAAGTCGAAGGTGACCAGCTGGCTGTAAATCTGGTCCATCACGTCCAGCAGGCGCTCCGCTTCGTCGCTGTGGCCGTGGCGGATGATGTCCAAGATGCGGCGGCGCAGCTCGGTGGTGGCTTCGGCCAGGCCGTTGAGCCAGGTGCTGCCTTCGGTGCTAAGGTCTTGCGGCGTGGGCAGGGGCACGTTGCGCACCAGGGCGTAAGTCAGGTTGGCCTCAACAAACTCCTTCACGGCGTCCTGGGTGTAGCCCGCATGGTACAAATTCGGATAGTCATGCACGCCCTCAACCATCACCTGGGTAGCTTTTTGCGCCTCGGCGATGAGGGCTTCAGCCGGTGCCCACTCCTCGCGGTGGATGGCGCGGATGGCCCGGGCGCACAGGCTGATGAGCTCGCGGGAGCGCTGGTAAGCCTGGTCGCGGGCGGTGTTCATTTGTTCAAATTCGGCGCGAATCTGGTCGGCGGTTGTATCGAGTTGATCCACAGGAATCTCCTTAATGAAAAAGTCCACAGATTACGCAGATTACACAGATTTTCCTTGAGCAGCTTTGCGTTTCCACGTTTGTTTTCAGTGGTTTGTTAATAGCAGGAAAAATTTAACACAAAGGGACGAAGATTGAAAGGAACGAAGAAATGAAAAAACTTTGTTTCTTTGACCCTTCGTTCCTTCGTATGAATTACCTTGCTGGGTGGGCAACGGCCGTTACAAATCCCATCACCGCCGCCACGCCAGAGGTGGCCCCTGTGTGCAAGATTTTGGCCAGAGGCATCTGCCAGTTGGCCTGGTTTAGCAGCGCGGCGACCAGTTCGTGCCACGGTTCAACGGCTTCACCCCGGCCCGCGGCTTGCAGCCAGGCGGCGGAGAGCTGGGTGGTGCGCGGCACGGCCGTTTCTACCACCACTTTAGCCAATTCCACCACATCGTCTGCCCGGCGCGTCGCCCACAGGCTATACAAAAAACCAACCAGAAAATCGTCGCCAGCCGGGGTGAAGCCCGGACCGAAGCCCGCCAGTTTGGTAACGGCCGTTTGCCAGGCCGCCGGGTCTGCGGCAAATCCCACGGCCCGCAGCTCGGCAATAATGTCCTCAAAGCGGGCAGTAAAGTTGGCCGGGCTGATGACGCCCAGGGAATCGAGATGCTTGTTTACGGCCGTTTGCATCTCCGCCAAATTCCCCAGCCACTGCTCCTTTTGTCCATGCAGCTGCAACCATTCCGGAACGGGGTGCCACAGTTCAGCGGGGCGGCAATCAATTTCTACTGGGCCAATTATGAGGCCAGCTTCGGTTTTGGTCACGGGGGCAAAGGGCGCGATGTGGGTGGGAAACGGCCGTTCCTCACCAATCAGCAGTGAAAACGGGCCAGGCCTGATTTTGGGCTGCACCACCGAGATAATTTCACCGTCAGCATCGATCAAATTGATGACCTGGTCGAACAGATGCAGCAGCTTTGCCGTCTGGGATTTTTGCAGCCACCGCTGTACGCGTGGGGTGAAATTTTCAGCCGTCACCTGAATTATGGTCATCGTGCCGCAATTGTAGCCGACAATCCACCCAATTCGGCAAAAAGAAAGCGAGAGACTAAAATCCAGTGGTGATGAGCGTCTACGAACAAATAGTCAACGTGCTGCAAAGCCACCACATTCCGTACCAACTGCACGAACACGAGCCAGTGCGTACCGTGGCTGAGGTGGAGGCAAAACTGCCGTTTTTACTCGACAAGATGCTGAAGACGGTGGCCTTTCGGGTGAAAGACGGCCGTTTCATTCTGGCCGGTTTGCGCGGGCACGATCGCATCGATTACCGCCAGCTGGCCGCCTACTGCGGCGTGAACCGCCGGGCCGTAGAGAGCATGTCGCCTGAGGCTGTCGAGGCGGAGCTAGGTTTTGAAGTGGGCGGGGTCGGGCCATTTGCCCTTCAACCAGAGGTGATTGTGCTGCTGGACGAGCAGCTGGCCGGGCTGGGCACGGTGTACTGCGGCAGCGGCCGTAACACCGCCACCCTGGCCATCGACATCGCCGATTTGCTCCGCGTCTGCGGCGGCGAGATGGTGAGCCTGGCAAGGGCTGATTAGTGTATAAAAAAGGTAGGGCAGGTCTCAGACCTGTCCCCTGCGGGAGAAATCTGTGCGAAGAAGTTTAACCATCTCTATGCCTGCCTTTAACGAGGCCGAAAATATCCCCGGAATGGTGGCTGATGTGCTGCGCGTGCTGCCGCGCCTGGCGGATGAGTTTGAGATCGTTGTGGTGGACGATGGCAGCCGGGACGATACGGCCGTTGTCACCCAAAATCTGGCCGCCCAACATCCTGAACTGAAGCTGGTGCAGCATGAGGTGAATAGGGGGTATGGCACGGCCGTTCTTACCGG
>CAUJGI010000292.1 GCA_963169155.1 Chloroflexota bacterium | reverse complement strand
ATGCCGCTCTGGAAAACTCAAGGATTTTGCAGCGTGTGGATGATATGCCTGTTTGGTCTGTTGTGTGCTTTTTTGTCGCCAAACCGTTTCGTCAGAAGGGCATTATGGCAAAGCTGCTCAAGGGAGCTGTAGCGTTTGCCGAACAACAAGGGGCAGCGGTCCTTGAAGGATACCCAATAGATATTCAGTGCGAAAAATTGGTGGGGCAAACGCTTGGCAGCTACGCCGGGTACATGGGGGTGGCCGCAGCGTTCCGCGAGGTGGGTTTTGTTGAGGTGGCGAACGCCTCGGAGACGCAGCGTATCATGCGTTATACAACGACGCAGCCAAAATAGCCGTCGCTTTCCCTGTCTCCTGGTTGGTTCGAGTGCTTAATTTTTGATGGCGACGGCCGTCTCCCCCACCATCAATTCGCTTGCGGAATCCAGGACAGATATTTTCACATAACCCAAGCCGATGGTGCCGTGGGGACCAACGGCCGTTGAGGTCACCGTGCCCGCATTTTTGCCATTTGCCTGAAGGTCGCTGCCCGCTTCTAGCGAACCATCGGCGGTGAGCACTACCAGCTTTTTGGCCAGCTTGCCCCGGCTTTCCATGCGGGCAATGATTTCCTGACCGATGTAGCATCCCTTGTTAAACGACACATCCCCCCACAAATTGGCTTCCAGCGGAATGTAGTCGCCAGTCAGCTCACGGCCGTAGCGGGGCAGCCCGGCCTCAATGCGCAGGTAGTCGAAGGCGGCCGCGTCGGCCAGTGCCAGGCCAGCATCCAGCAGGCGCTGCCACAGTGCCTCACGGTCTTTTTCCTGGCCCATCACAAAATAGCCGTCGCTGTGGATGGGGTCGGTGCGGTGCAAATAGGCAGTCACGTCATCAAACTGCACGTCACGCCAGTGGTGCAGCGGCAGATCTTCGTCGGGGAAACCCGCCTCAACCAGCTTCTGCCGCGCTTGCGGCCCGTAGACGCCAAAAATCACGGTGTCGTTGGTGACGTCCTGAATATGAAAATCATCCCGGAAGAAGACAAAGCGCATCAGGTAGCGGGCGATGGTGTCGTTGTTGTTTTCGCTCGTGAGGGCGTACAGTTTGCTGTCGGTGGCGTAGAGCAGCAGCCGGTCAATGATCCGGCCGATGTCTGTGGTGAACACCGTCGCCGTGCCTGAGCCTTTGGGCATGGCCAGCACTTTTTGGGTGGACATGCGGTTGATCAGGTCAAAGCGGGTTTCGCCGCTAAAAATGAGCACCCCCAGGTCGCTGCGGTCGGTAAGTACGGCCGTTTCCCGCGCCGCCCGGTAAACATCAGGGCTAATTTGTGAACTGGTCATCTGGTTTTCCTTTGTGCCCGGTGAAACAATCGAAGTGTTCGCAGATTGAACAGATTTTAACTCGTTCAATTTGCGGAATCGGTTGCTTCATCCTCTCCGATTTTGGGCGTAAGCGAAATCATCAAATCGTCGGGTGGGGCCTGCCATTTACGAACCACGGCTTCCACAAGCGGCAGCGTGCGCAGCTCTTGCTCGTAGGTTACCCGGGCAATCAGCTGGGCCAATGATTGCCCGCTGAGCCAGGGATAAAGCCCTTTTTGGCTGAGCTGTTTTTCTGTAAATTCCTCCAGCCACTCTTCCACCTGCATACGCACCTGTGGCAGGTCGTCAAAAATTCGATCCAGGTCGCGGCCCTGGTTTTCTTCATAGCGGAGACGGCCGTATTCCTCGCGGTTGGCCAAAGCTGCCAGCAGGCGCGCCGGTTTTTGGCCTTCCGACACCTGCTTCAGCCCCGTCACCAGCTCCGACTCCCAGGCCGTTTGCTGCACCAATAAATCTGCCACCGACCAGTTGCCGATGGTGTTGGGCGCCAGCAGCGCCTCGTCGGGCAGTTCATCAATGGCCACCAGCAGCCGTTCGCGGACGCTGTCTAATTCATCTAAAAGTTTCTCAACCATTTCGGTCATTTCGTTTGTTTCTCCAAATTCGAAAATCAACAGCTGCATTTTAACACGTAGCGCTGCATTGGGGCAGGCATTCTCCGGCAATGGTAGATTAAAAAGGTGGGTGGGCAACGGCCGTCCTGCGTGCCTGTGCGTGACATCTATCACTTTATATCCATGATATAACACTATCAAAAACAAAAGAGACATCCGGTACACTAAAGTAGAGATTGACAATCAGGCGAAGAGTGACTAGCATCTCTATAAGAATTCCCGATGCAAATCGCTGGTTAGATGCAGAAAAATCAGATAAAGCACCCAAAAGCGCGAGCCTCTGCTTTCCAAATCGAACGCCCTGTTCCGTCAGTCCTGATAGCAGTATAATGAAAAATAAGTAAACATCAGTTCCGAAAATAGTTTTTGCAAAATTAAGATAAAATTTGTCAATGTCTGACTTTGATACAACTGCCTTGCCGTTACCTTCCCATGAAAATAGTGTTACGCCAGACGGCCGTCAGGAAGTGCGCTGGAAAATTGTGGCACAAGCGCCGGGTATCACCCCCGCAACCATCATTGCTGGCCGGTTGCAGGCAGAAGGTCTGCCAGTGCGCGTCTGGCAAGAAGCCGCCGGGCAGGCGCTGGGCTTAACCGTTGGGTTGTTGGGCACCGGCTACGTGGTTGTCCCCGAAGCTTACGTCGAACAGGCGCTTGAAATACTGGCGTATGAAGAAGATGCTGTGGAACTGGATGAGGCGTTTGACGATTTTGATGAGTCAGACTGGGACAACGAAATCTGAGGCAGTTAAGTAAACCGCACAAAGTTTTTGAAAGAAAAAATCGTCTATTTGGTGCGGTTGACTCAAGTAATGGGCAAATAAGACGTCAATCTTTTTTGAAAAACTTTTTGCCAATTACCTAAAACGATAGAATAAGGAGCAACGAGTTATGGCAGATACAACCTGGACAACCACTGGTGAAGAGGCTCTTTTCCCCGCCAAGAATAATCGGCTGAAATTTGCCGTAGGTGGTGTCTTGCTTCTAGCCGCCATTGTTTACCTCATTGTGAATGCTATGAGCGGCAATACCCAGCTGTACAAAACGGTTGGTGAGTTCTACGCCGAACAAGATCGGCTGGTTGGGCGTGATTTGCGCGTGGCCGGTTTTGTGCTGGGTGATTCGATTGAGTATGTGCAAATTGATGCCACCACTTCTCGCCTGGAGTTTGACATTGTGGATGACATCAACAATCCCACGCAGCGCCTGCACGTGGTGGCGATGAACGAGCCAAAACCCGATTTGTTGCAGCATGAGGCGCAGGCCCTGGTTGAAGGGAGCGCCAACGAAAACGGCGAGTTCATCTCGAACCCCGGTGGTTTGCTGCTGAAATGCCCCACGCGTTACGAAGAACTGGATCCGGCCGGTCATCCTGATGGGATTGACACGCAGACGGGCAGCATCAATTAGTTTGCCGGTTTGTGTCTAACTGCCAGCGGCTGCCTTTTACGACAGCCTGCTGGTTTAGGTTTGTAGGAAGAGAAATATGATCCCCGATTTAGGTTATCTTGCCTTAATTTTGGCGTTGGCAGCGGCCGTATTTGCGGCGGGGGCGGCTTATTACGGCCGTCACACCAATCAACCCCGCTGGATCGAAAGCGCCCGCAATGCCACCATCGCCACCTTTCCCCTCATTACCATTTCCTGCCTGTTGATGATCTATTCGCTGGTGCAGGGCGACTTTTCTGTGGAATACGTGTGGCGCGTCAGCAGCCGGGATATGCCCACCTACCTGAAGGTTACCGCGTTGTGGGGTGGTCAGGCGGGTTCGCTGCTGTTCTGGAACTTTTTGCTTTCCATTTTTACGGCCGCAGCCATGGCCCGCAACTGGCGCAAACAAAAAGAACTGATGCCCTATGCCATCATGGTAGCCAGCTTTACCCAGATCTTTTTCCTGGGTATCTCCATTTTTGTGGAGCATCCATTTGCCCGCCTCGCGGCCGTGCCTGCCGATGGCAACGGGTTGAACCCCCTGCTGCGCCATCCCGGCATGATCATTCACCCGCCCATGCTGTACCTGGGCTTTGTTGGTTTCACCATTCCTTATGCCTTTGCCATGTCGGCGCTTATTTCGGGCAAGCTGGATGATGCGTGGATCAAGATTACGCGCCGTTGGACGCTGGTGGCCTGGCTGTTCCTGAGCCTCGGGCTGGTTTTAGGCGGCCGTTGGGCTTACGACGTGCTGGGATGGGGTGGTTACTGGGCCTGGGATCCCGTGGAAAATGCTTCCTTTATGCCCTGGTTGGCCGGTACCGCGTTCCTGCACTCGGTGATGATTCAGGAAAAGCGGAATATGTTTAAGATGTGGAACATATTCCTCGTTTTGCTGACCTACTGTTTGGTCATCTACGGCACGTTTATTGTGCGCAGTGGGGTCATCTCCTCGGTGCATTCCTTTGCCCAGTCGGCCATTGGCCCCCTGTTTTTTGCTTTCATTGCCATCATGTTTGTCTTCTCGGCGTATTGGATGTTGAAGCGGCGCGTGGACCTGCATTCAGAGAACAGGCTGAATTCGCTGCTCTCTCGTGAAGCGGCATTTCTGTACAACAATTTCCTGATTTTGGCCATTTTGCTGGTGGTCTTTCTGTTTACCAACTATCCCATCTTTTCTGAGCTGATTACCGGGGAGAAGGGGTTTGTTGGCCCGCCCGTTTACGAGCAGGCATTGGCCCCGCTGTTTTTGCTGCTGCTGCTGCTCATGGGTGTAGCGCCACTAACAATGTGGTACCGCTCCAGCGCGGAGCGCATTGGCATGTCGCTGCGCTGGCCGGCACTGGCAGCTCTGGTATTCATTGGGGTATTGTTTGCCGTTGGCATTCGCGGCTGGGGTGCGCTGTTGGGCTTCTGGGTTGTATCTTTTTCGTTGATTTTGACCCTACTTGAGTTCTGGAAAGGCACCCGGGCGCGCATGAAGAAGGGTGAAAATGTCTTTGTGGCGTATTCTAACCTGATGGCGCGCAACCGGCGGCGGTACGGCGGCTACTGGATTCACCTGGGCGTAATTGTGATGGCCTTTGGTATCATCGGCGTGGAGATTTTCCAGGAGCAAACCCAAATCCGGCTGGCAGTGGGTGAAACGGCGTCGTTGGGCCGGTATGAAATGGTGTTCCTGGGCGCAACCCGTTATGCCGGGCCGGATGATTTGCTGATTACGGAAGCGACGGTAGATGTATATGACAACGGCCGTTACGTTGGCCAACTTCATCCGCGCTCGGAACTGTATACCCGCACCAATCAGCCGATGACCATCCCCAATGCCCGTTCGACAATCACGGAAGACTTTTACGTGCTTATGGTCAATTGGGAACCTGCCACGGCTGATCAGGCGACCTTCCGCATTTACCTGAATCCACTGATCAACTGGGTGTGGGCCGGTGGCTTAATTTTTGTCATCGGTACGTTGGTGGCGGCCTGGCCAGACCCGGCGGTGGAGCGTTCGCTTTCCCGGCGGCGGCATCCGGTGGTGACCCCCACCGATTAACTGCAACATTTGCCTGTAAGAGGTTTATTGTGCCTGGTTTCTTGAAACTTAAACAGATTCGTGGTCAACATCTGGCAGCAGTGGTCTTGTTTTTGCTGGGCTTTTTGCTGATGGCGGTACCTGCCCTGGCGCAAGATGTGCCGGTAACGGATGATGATGTTAATGCGGTCGCTAAGGATCTATTCTGCCCCGTGTGTGAGAGTACGCCCCTGGACGTGTGCCCCACGCAGGCGTGCGCCGACTGGCGCGAACTGATCCGGCAGCAGCTTTCTGAAGGCAGCACCCCGGAAGAGGTGCAGGCGTATTTCGCCCGGCAGTATGGCGACGGCGTGCTGGCCAATCCCCCCAAACGTGGCTACACCCTGATTTTGTGGGCACTGCCGGTGGTGGCCGTGGTGTTGGGCGGCGTCTTCTTTAGCCGCTACATGCGCAACCTGCGTGTGTCAGCGGCTGATGAGGTGGATGAAGAGCTTGAGGAAGGTGTGATGGAAACGGCCGTTCCTGCCGCCGTCAAACCCATAGCCCAGGATGATTACAAATCTAAACTGGAAGAAGAGTTACGCAACAGGTAAATCCATGAGTGATATCGCAAATCGACTTGAACAGCCTAAAAAATCGTCACGCAGCTATCTCAGCATTGCCGTTTGGGTCATAGTACTGGGATTGCTGGCCGTGCTGGGGTGGGGCCTGATCAACAGCACCGCGCCCCGCCCTGAGGTTGGCGAAATGGCACCCAAATTCGATCTGGCGTTTTTTGACGGGTATGAATGGGATGGCAAAACGGCCGCTTCCCTCGAAGATATGAATGGCCAGATTGTAGTGATGAACTTCTGGGCTTCCTGGTGTGTCGAATGCCGGGTTGAGACGGATGAACTGGAAGCCGCCTGGCTGAAGTATCGCGACCAGGGTGTGGTGTTTGTGGGCGTAGCCTATGCCGACGTAGAGCCAAACTCTATTGAGTACATGGAAGAGTTTGCCGTCACCTTCCCCCACGCGCCAGACCTGGGCACCCGCATTTCCAACGATTATGAAATAACCGGCGTACCGGAAACATTTATCATTGATCAAACCGGGGAAATTGCCTACGTGCAAATTGGCCCCATTAGCAGCAGCACGCTGGACCAGGTAATTAGCCAACTTTTGGCAGACGGAGGATGAGCAGGCGAGGGGCGTTTGGAGTAATAAGTTAAAAGTAAAAAGTTAAAAGTCTACTTTTTACTTATCACTTTTCACTTTCCACTGGTCCCCTCTCTCCGCTTCATTGAAACAAACTATGGCGATTGGTTCGATTTTAGTAGGTTTGGCGCTTTTGGCGTTGGTGGCGATCTTTATTGCCCGGCCCTTTTTGCGCCCGCAGGAGCGGTCAGCGGCATTGACCGAGCAGGAACAGCTGCTGATAGAAAAAGAAGCGCTGCTGGATCAAATTCAGGCGCTTGATTTTGACCATGAAACGGGCAAGCTTCCCACGGAAGTGCATGCCTTGCAGCGGGGAAAATTGGTGGAGCAGGCAACGGCCGTTCTGCAAGCGCTAGATACGGCGGGTGGCGCTGCCGCCTATACCTTCGACGACGAGGCAGAAGATGCTGCGCTGATGGACATGGCTCCAGCCCTAGATGGGGAGACGGACATCGAGATTGAGGCCGCCATTGCCCGAATGCGGCAGCACCGCAGCCAGGCTCCCACCGCACCGCTGCACAACGGGCAGGCACGCTTTTGCCCACAGTGTGGCACGCCAACCGACCCCAGTGACAGATTTTGCGCCCACTGCGGCCACAATCTAACCCTGACCACTTCGACAAAAACTGCGTGAGTAACGATGAAAAATAACCCACATTTTGCCCCGGCAAACCTGCGTTTGCTGGCCGTTTTAGCTGCCTTTGCGGCGGCCCTCCTTGGCCTGCTGTGGCTCCCCGCCACGCACCTGGCGGCCCAAGATACCGTGGTTCCCGAAGTTCCACCCAATGCCGAAAACGGCCTTCTCATTTACGCCGAGCGCTGCGTGGTATGCCACGGTGAACTGGGTGATGGCCAGGGGATTCAAGCCATTGAGGCTGGGTTAGAACCAGCTACGCTGGCGGACCCCGCGTTTAAACTGACGGCCGTTCCCTCCGTCATGTTCGACATTATCAGCAACGGCAATCTGGCCGCAGGGATGCCGCCTTTTGGCGAAACCAGCACCAACCCGCTGAGCGAGGCAGAAATTTGGGACATGATCGCCCTGGCCTACAGCTTTAGCACCCGGCCCGGTGAGATTGCCGCTGGTGAAGCACTGGCCACCGAGCTGGGTGCCGATATTGCCACCTGGCCGGGTTTGGAATATTGGTTCAGCCGCAGCAACGAGCAGATTCTTGCCGAGCTGGCAAGCGAAGATATTTTGGGCATTGATGTCAGCAGTTTGAGCCAAGAAGAAAAGCTGTCGTTGCTGGATTACGGCCGTTCCCTGCACTACACCTACACCGATCCTCTGGCGGCGTTTGCCCCAGTTGAACAGGCCACCATTGGTGGGCAGGTCCTCAATGGCTCCACCAATGAAATTGTGACCGAAGGCGAGGTGCGGCTGCGTGCCTTTACCGCCCAGCTGGAGGAGATGTACTCGGAAACGGCACCGGTGGGGGAAGACGGCCGTTTTGAGTTCCAGATTGAAGATGTGCCCGCCGACTGGGTGTTCCTGGCCGACGTGACTTATGGCGATCTCACCTTCAACAGCGACGCCGTGCAGGTTTCCGTCGTCGAACCGACCGTAGACCTGCCCATGTTTGTCTTCGACACCACCACTGACCCGGCGGTGATTGTCATCGACAGGCTGCACATGATTATCACCTTTACCGAAGAGCGGGTGACGGTGTCTGAGCTGTATATTTTTAGCAATACGGCATCGGCCGTTTTTGTGGGTGAAAGTGGCGACTTTGCCGAAGGCACTGTCAAGCTTGGTCTGCCCACCGGTGCCGACAACATCAGCTTCCAGCGCGGTTTTGGCACCACCCTGGACACCTTCATTCCCGCCACCAACTTTGTGCAGACCGACACCGGTTGGGTCGACACCACGCCGCTGCGTCCCGGTGCGGGCAGCCTGAATTTGCTGGTCAACTACGATCTTCCCTACGACGACGGTTTGCTGTTGGCTCATCCTCTGACCTACACGCTGGTTGGCGGGGCCAGCGTCATCATGGCCGATGCGGGCGTAAACATTACCGAGAGCGAATGGATATCTCAAGGCGCACAGGCGACGGCCAGCGGCTCCTTTGTAAGTTATGTCAACACAAACCTTGCTGGTGCCACTGCTGTGAGCCTGACGCTAGACGGCCGTCCCAGCCAAATCTTAGACAGTCAGGGCAACGCGCTGCCCGTGCGCAACGAAACGAATGAGCTAATTGTGGGGGGTGTGGCCCTGGCGGCGATGCTGGTGGTGGGCTTTTTCCTGGTGCAGCGCTGGCGCGCCTACCCCGAGGTAGGCACTTACCCGGAGATGGAAACAACCGCTGCCACTGTTCCGCAAGTAAAAACAACAGCGCCGTCGCGTACGGCCGTTCGTCGCCGTGATGACAAAACCACCCTGCTGCAAGCCATTGCCGACCTGGACGATGCCTACGAGGCGGGTGAGCTGGATGAGACTGCATACCAGCAGCAGCGCCAGGCATTGAAGGACCGATTAACGGCCGTGTGGAACTAACCTGCCATGTACAAATTTGTCACCCTCTACCGCCGCGTGGATGATGAGGTCGCCCTGGAGGAATTTTTCAGCCAGACCCACCTGCCGCTGGCGGAACAGCTGCCGGGTTTGCTGAGTCGCGAAGTCAGCCGCATCTCCCACAAACCGGGCGGCGAATCCCGTTTCCACCTCATGTTTGAGCTGTACTTTGATTCCCGGATCAACTTCGAGGCGGCGATGGCCACGCCGATCGGCGTGCAGCTGATAGCGGCCCTCACCCCCTGGGCCGAAGCTAAAATCATCACCTGGTTTTTTGCCGATTCCTTCCTGGAAGATATGGCTGAGGGAAATTGATTCTGAGCCGCAGAGCGGCAAAGAGAATACCGAGAGAAACACACACTATTGATTGCCATTCCCGCGAAGGCGGGAGTCTATTCTCATGTGCAAGATGGATACCTGCCTACCCGGGTATGACACCATAAACATCGGCAAAGACAGCCGATTGGCTACCGATTCCCGCCCTCTACCGGGGCGATGGGAATGTAGGTCTGGTAGGCCAGCGGCTGGTAGATAAAGGTGGTATCCGTCACTACTTCGCCGCGTTTCCCCCCTACGGCGTAAATCTTAATCTCGACGTTGGCAATGCCTAAGTTGGCCCAGTGTGGCTCGTCGCTGAGCGGCGGGGTATTGACTACGGACCATTGGTC
>CAUJGI010000291.1 GCA_963169155.1 Chloroflexota bacterium | reverse complement strand
CGCTTCATCCGGCTCCATCGCATCTACAATTCTGGCTCGCTCAGCGTCACTCAGCCCGTCGATGAGCCGGGCCGCTGCGTCGTCTTCCAGTTCTTCCAGAATGTCGGCCGAATCACCAGGGTCTAGCTTGGGCAGCAAGGTGGTCTGGGCCGCGGGATCGAGCTCGGCAAACAGGTCTGCCTGGTCCGCTGGCCGCAGCGCCTCAACCAGCGCTACCGCCCCAGAAATATCATCCTGCTCCAATCGGGCACGCACGCGCACCAACACATCATCAAGCGTTGTTTGCAACATGGAACACCTCCAGGTTGGTCCCCCGGAGGCGATCAGGACCGTCTAACCAGGGGAAGTTATTTGGTTGACGGGTCTGGCAGTTGTTTGGGCTTACCGCCAGGCTCAGAAGATTCGTTCATAATCCTTTTTCGGCTCACTAAAATGAGTCTTGTAACCATACCTTTGCTAATGCATGAAACAACCACAACAGAGCCTAAGCTCAGTCACGGGAATTATAGTCCTGCACCGTTTTGCGACAATGAATTGCTCAGTATTACGGCCGTTTCTTGTACCGTTACCCCTCGCCTGGATATACTCAGCAAGGCCATAAAGTTGTTTTTCATCTGGTGGCAAGTTGCATGTGGCAAGTTAATCTGGCAAAAGTCACCTGCAACCTGCAACTTGCAACCAGAAAGCAAAATGTCCGTTTATGACCTTTCGCAGTATAGAATACGGCAGGAAACCGCAAAAAACGTTTGGCGGTTCCCTGGACAGGCCAATTATGCTCCTCAAAACACCGCTTTCCATCCGCGTACCGCTGCGATCCGGCCTGGCTGCCGGGCTGGCTCTTCTGGTCACCCTGCCGCTGTGGCGCATTCGTGATGCCCTGACGCTGGCCAATTTTTCGCTGATTTACCTGTTGCTGACCCTGGTGGTGGCCGTCTGGCTGGGCACCACGCCGTCGCTGGTGGCCGCTTTTGTTAGCTTTTTCTGCTTCAACTTTTTTTTGATACGGCCGTATTACACCCTCACCGTTAAAGACCCCAGAGAATTGATCGACCTGCTCATTTTTTTATTGGTGGCGCTGATAACGGGGCAGCTGGCGGCCTATGCCCGACGGCAGGCGGAAATGGCCCACAACCGCGCCCGAGAGCAAAACATCCTCTACGAGTTAAGCAGCGCCTTTAATCGCTTGAATGAGCACACCGAAATCTACCAGACGCTGCAAACGGTGGTTCGGGAGAACTTACCGATCCTTTCCTGCACAATTCTGCCATTGGAAGAAACGGGGTCGCCTGACGGCCGTCAGACAACAATTTACCTCCTGATTGGGACAAAGGAGCAGATTTACGGCACCTTACGCGCCGACTTTGCCAATCCACCTACCGAAGGCCAGCGGCGTTTTTTGATGGCCTGTGTGGTGCAGGCAGCCATGGCGTTGCAGCGCATAGAGCTGGCCGAAAAGGTGCAGCGCAGCCGGGCCATTGCCGAAGCGGACCGCTTAAAAACGACGCTGCTGCATGCCGTTTCCCACGATTTGCGTACGCCAATCACCATTATCAAAACGGCCGCCAGTAACCTGCTCTCCCTACGTGAACAAATCTCGCTGGCCGAAAAACAGGAGATGACGCGGGTGATTGAACAGGAGGCCGACGCGCTGGACCAGCTGGTTGGTAACCTGCTGGAGATGTCCCGCTTGCAGGCTGGTGCCTTAAAGCTGCACGAGGATTGGGCCGACTTTTCCGAGATTGCCGGGGATGTGGCCGCCAAAGCGTGGCAGTCTAACCACGCCACCCGCATCCGGCTGGACTTTCCCGACGCGATGCCGCTGGTCCGCTGCGATCAGGGATTGATGCTGCAAGCGTTGAGCAACATTACCAGCAATGCGCTGCGCTACGAGCCGCCCACCAGCCAGGTGGAAATTCGCGGCGATTTTGATGAACAAGTGGTGCGCCTGATTATTGTGAATCATGGCCCGACTATTCGGCCGGAAGAGAAGGCGCACCTTATGGAACCATTTTACCGGGGTGATAACGGGCAGGTTGGCCTGGGACTGGCGATCAGCGAAGGCATTGTGCTGGCGCACCAGGGGCGTATCTGGGTGGAAGATACGCCCGGCGGCGGGGCCACCTTTGTCATGGCGCTGCCGCGCCCACTCCTGACGGATGAACCAGATGCTAATTCTGATCGTTGACGATGAACCGCAAATTCGCAAGCTGCTGCAAACGGGCCTGATTGGGCACGGTTATGCGGTGGAAACGGCCGCAAGTGGGGCAGAGGCGTTAACGGCCGTACGCCTGCATCAACCCGATTTGCTGGTGTTAGATGTCGCTCTGGGCAGCGGCATCGACGGCCTGGAGGTGTGCCAGCGGCTGCGCCAATGGAGCCAGGTGCCCATCATCATGCTTTCCGTTCGCGGCGATGAACGGGCCAAAGTGCAGGCGCTCAACGCCGGGGCTGATGATTACCTCACCAAGCCGTTCAGCATGGAAGAACTCAAAGCGCGCATTCAGGCCGTGCTGCGACGGGTGGTACGGGAGCCAGCCACCCCCGCCACGGCTACCATTGTGACGGGTGATTTGAAGATTGACCTGGCTAAACACCAGGTCACCGTGCGCGGTGATGACGTTCACCTCACCCCCATCGAATACGACGTGTTGTGCCTGCTGGCGACCCATCCGGGCCAGCTGATGACCCATCGCACCATCCTCAGCAAAGTGTGGGGCCCCGACTATGCCGAGATGACCCATTACGTGCGGATTTATATTAACCAGATCCGCAAAAAACTGCGGGAAGATCCCGCCGCCAACATTCGTTATATCCTCAACGAGCCGGGCATTGGCTATCGCTTTGTTGATGTAGGGTGAGTGTAAATTTCGGCTGTCTTTTTCACATGCGCTTTTTATACGCCCTCATTGCAAAGAAATAGGCCACAAGCATAATT
>CAUJGI010000290.1 GCA_963169155.1 Chloroflexota bacterium | reverse complement strand
TGCTGGGCAGCGCGGTGAGTTCCAGCACCCCCATAGATTTCCAACCCAGCCCAGTCATAGGGCATTCGTCTTGTCCGCTGATGAAACTCCATGCCGGGCCAGGGCCGGCATAAGGGTGACCGTATCCGGCGGTGGGAATGCAGAGGGCGTTGCACTCGGCAATCGGTTTGCCAAGCAGGTCGAGCAGCGCGTTGTGGATGCTTGTGTTTTTGATGCCCGCGGAAGTGAGTAGTAATTTCATGAGGCTTCTCCTTACGTCTAAAGAACTTACGCAGATGAAATTTTTTGGCCGCGAATTTCACGGATTCGCGCAAAACAGCCTTGAAATTCGTGAAATTCGCGGCATTGGCGGCCCATTAATCAGCAAATGCGTAAGTTCTGGTCTATTTAAAAACTGCGGTTTGTAACGGTGCCCGCCCGCTCGTAATTCACGACAATGACGCCATTCGGGGTGACTTCGCTTTCCGTCACCTTGAACGCCGCCGGGATGGTGCCATCGGCAAACAGCCGCTTGCCACCGCCCAACGTGATCGGATAGATCATCAGCCAGAACACATCGACCAAATCATGCTTGATCAGCGTCTGAAGGAGATCGCTGCTGCCCCAAACGTGCAAATCCGGCCCCGGCTGCTGCTTGATTTCGGCGACTTGTTTCGCGACGTCTCCGTTTAAAAACACGGACGGCTGCCATTCGCTCGACGTTATGGTATTCGAGGCGACATACTTGGTTGCCGCGTTGACGCCAGGCCATATTTCCCCATGGTGCGGCCAGTACGGTGCCCAAATGTCAAAGGTTTTGCGCCCCATCAGCAGGTCGAACGGCCGATTCATCTGCCTTCTCAGGAGCGTTCCCAGAACCGCATCGGAATAGGGCGCGATCCATCCGCCATGCGTGAAGCCGCCGCTGGTATCCTCGTCTGGTCCACCGGGGCCTTGGATGACACCATCCAGGGAGATATGTTCAAGCACAATAACTTTTCGCATAACTGAGTTCCTCCAATAGCTGGATTACATCGGGCTGTCTGGTGAACGGTCGGTAAAAGATTCTGCGCGAATCGCCGCTCCGATTCACGCGATTGGTTGATCATTTCATCTTCGAGCGCCACCTGAGTTTACAAAAAATTTAGGCAAATTCAAATTGGCTTTGGCACGGTTTGGGTGGTGAGCAAGTTTGTGGTGGTAACGGCCGTCCCCGACCTACCGCACCTACACGCTTTGCCGAGGGTTAAAGCCCCGGCTACGAGCTGGAAGGTCCGTTGGGCCTGGCGGGTTGGGCAACAATTTGCTTTCATGAGATTGCCCTGATGACCCTTTAAGAGCGGCTTGTCAAAATTTAGCAAATCGTCTAATGTATCAGGTGCTTATGAGCGCTGCGGCCAACCAGTATAGCGGTAATGTGCAGAGGAGACGGCCGTATTTTTCTGGGCAAAATCACGTTTTGCCAGGTGGTTCACCATCGTAGAAGAGGGTAAAGATGTCCAAATACGAAGAGCTGGTGCGGAGCTACAATTCTGCCCGCAAGTCATTTCGCGATTATGAAGAAACCTGCCGTAACTTTGCGCGGGATTTGATATTTGGCATGGTGGAATATTTTGAATGGCCCCAAGATCGGGAAATTACCTACATCCCCCTGGGTGAAGAGTTAGACCCTAACAACAAGTTTTATGCGCTGGCGGGTGCTATGCGCATGGATGCCGAATCATTTTGGCATTTTGGCGTAGAACTTAGCCTGATAGAAGCCTCTGGGGCTTATTCCCTATCGCTTGTGCTTAGCTTTTTCATCAAAAAAGTAGGGCCAAATTTTATTGTGAAGTTAGGCCCAAATGGACGGGAAATTCGGATTCCCGAAGACAAGCAGGGCGAACTGGAACCGTTCTATGAAGCGGTTTTCCGCCAGATCAAAGAGTTTCTGGCCAAGCGCTACATTCAGGCGATAACGAAACAGGAAAAGGAATACGGGTTCATTACGATTTTATAGAAGCGTTTGCGTTTCTCTGCCAGCAAGACGGCCGTTTGCTCAGGTACAACCAGGGGCCGGCAGTCATAATAACTATCGTTGACTGCCTGCGATAACCACTGAATACTGAGCGATTAATGGTAAACTTAAGTAAACATGGCTACTTTACTGACAAGCTTGCAAAATGCGCACATCAAAAACATCCTCAAGCTCAACAATCGGCGCCAACGAGATGCCCAGCAAAAGACCGTTGTCGAAGGTGTTCGTGAGGCAGCTCGCGCCTTACAATGTGGCATAGCCCCCGACGAAGCTTATATTTGCCCGGAACTGATTCATACTGCGGAAGCAACGGCCGTTTGGCAGCAGCTTCAATCCCTGGAAACGCAGGGAAAAGTAACGCTTTTTACCGTCACGCCGCAGCTGTTTGCCAAGGCTGCTTACCGGGGTGAAAGTGGCGGCATTTTGATGGTAATCCCATACTTAAACCGAACGCTGGCCGATTTGCATCTGCCGTCAGCGCCGCTGCTGCTCATCATCGATGGCGGCGAGAAGCCGGGCAACCTGGGCGCCATCTTGCGCACGGCCGATGCTGCCGGTGTGGATGCCGTAATTGTGACCAATCACGCCCAGAGCGGTACTGATATGCACAATCCGAACGTAGTCCGTGCTAGCCTGGGGGCATTGTTTACGCTCCCCGTGGTCGAGGCTGAGCCAGCCGCATTGCTGGCCTGGCTGCGCCAGCAGCACACCCGGATAGCGGTGCTGACGCCTGAAGGGGAACGGCCGTACACCGAAACCAACCTGCAAGGGCCGCTGGCGCTGGTCCTGGGCAGCGAGGCATTTGGGGTGCAGCAAACGTGGTTAAAGGAGGCAGACATTCGGCTGCAGATACCCATGGTGGGGATTGTAGACAGCCTGAACCTTTCGGTGGCAACGGCCGTTGTGGTTTTTGAAGCAGTTCGTCAGCGGCAAGAGGGTGGCAACGGTCATATAGCCAATCTGAAAACCTGAGTAAAGTCTCATGCGAATTGCTTTGATTTCGGATATACACGGGAACTTCGTCTCCTTTGAAGCAGTCGTCGCCGATATTGAACGGCAGCGTGTCAATGAAATTATCTTTCTTGGCGATGCGGCTACCCTGGGGCCCCAGCCCCACGAAGTGCTTCAACTGCTCAAACAGCTGGGTTGCCCCTGTATCGTCGGTAACCACGAAACGTATCTGTTCAAGCCATCGCTTGGCCAGGCCTACATGGGTGGCACCCAGTGGTTCAGCGACATTCTTACCTGGTGTCGTGCCCGGCTTACCCCCAAAGATTACCAATTTATGCGCACCTTCCAGCCCATGCTCAAAGTAAAGCTGGAAAGTGACAACACCCTCATCTGCTTCCATGGCTCACCCCGCCGCCACACCGACAATATCTTTGCCACGACGTCCAGCGAAGAAGTCAATGAAATGTTGGCCGGGCGGCGGGCCACCGTTATGGCCGGTGGCCACACCCACGTGCAAATGCTGCGTCAACACATGGGCGTTCTGATTGTAAATGGCGGCAGCGTTGGCTTGCCCTTCGAGCAAATGCCCTTCACCGAACGCGGGCCGCGCGTTATGCCCTGGGCCGAGTACAGTATCATTACCTCTGAAAGCGGCACGATCAGTGTTGAACTACGGCGCATTCCCGTAGACATGAAGGCCATTAAGCAAGCGGGCATTGATGCCAGAATGCCTGAAACAAGCGACTGGCTGCGCAATTGGATATCCATCACCGAAATGCTTAGCAAAGTGTAAAATAACCCTTTTTCACCTGTAGCTCAAATAGCCGAACAAATCCCGCTGACGTTAACAAAACAAGCTTTGGTCGCTTCTGAACTGGTAAAAATCAGTTGCGAGTTTTGCGTCCTTGACGATAATTGCGGGACTCGTCTTGTTAAATATCATTTTCAATCAACTGCTACTCTCAAGGAGAATTTCATGTTAAGAAAAAATGTTAAAGTAGCCGTAACTGGAGCGGCCGGCCAGATTGGCTATTCATTGCTCTTTCGCTTAGCCTCTGGCGAGGTTTTTGGCCCCGATACCAAAATCTCCCTGCATTTACTGGAAATCACGCCCGCTTTGCCGTCGTTGGAAGGGGTGGTGATGGAACTGGACGACTGTGCCTATCCCCTTTTAGAAAAAGTTGTTATCACAGATAATCCAGAAGTTGCTTTTGACGGCATCAACTGGGCCATGTTGGTTGGTTCCAAGCCGCGCGGTGCGGGCATGGAACGCGGTGATCTCATTCGCGAAAATGGGCCAATTTTTGTGGGTCAGGGTCGTGCCCTCAACAAAGCCGCCGACGATGTACGGGCGGTTGTTGTGGGGAATCCGGCCAATACCAATGCCCTTATCGCCATGAACAACTCAGACGTGCCCAGCAACCGGTTCAGTGCCCTCACTCGCCTGGATCAGAATCGGGCGTATGCTCAGCTGGCGCAAAAAGCGGGTGTCCCGGTAACGGCCGTAAGCAACGTCACGATTTGGGGTAACCACAGCGCCACCCAGTACCCCGATGCCGAAAACGCCAAAATCAATGGCAAGCCTGCCATGGAAGTCATTACCGATCATAATTGGCTGCGCGGCGAATTTATCAGTATGGTGCAGAAGCGTGGGGCGGCTGTCA
>CAUJGI010000289.1 GCA_963169155.1 Chloroflexota bacterium | reverse complement strand
AGATGACGTGGAGCGATGCTGTTGTTGTGGGGCTGTTCCAGATGGTGGCCCTGCTTCCCGGCGTATCGCGCAGCGGCAGCACCATCGTCGGCGGCCTGTCGCGCGGGCTGGACCGCTCCACGGCGGCCCGCTTCAGCTTTTTGCTGGGCATCCCGGCCATCCTGGCCGCCGGTTTGCAGGCCATTTTAGAGATTTTCAGCGCCAACGGCCGTGATTTTTCTACCGGCGTTTATGTGGTTTCCTTTATCGCAGCGGGCGTCACCGGCTACGCCTGCATCCATTGGCTGCTGACCTGGGTCAAGAAGCACACGCTGTACGGCTTTGCCGCGTACGTCGCCCTCTTTAGCATCATCTTCCTGGCCGTCTCCTTTGTAGGCAGCTAACCCATGAAACATCTGCTCTGGCTGCTGGCGGCTGGTTTGGTGATCGGCTGCACGAGCCAACCCGCGCCGCCGCCCGCGCTGCCCACGGCAGCCGCACCCACCCTGCTGCAAATCGGCGTTACCAGCAGCGCCAGCCCCCTCATCCCGCTCATCGAGGCGGTCTATGCGCAAAAACATCCGCAGGCCGAGCTGCTGTTTGTCTCCGCCAACAGCGAGACCCTGAACACCGATCTGGCCAATGGGCAGCTCGACGCCATCCTGGTACACGCCATCGCCGAAGGAGAGACACACTACTTTAACCCGGTGGCGCTGGACGGTCTGGTGTTTATCACTCACCCAGACAATCCCGTCCAGGCGCTGACCCGGGCCGAGGTGCAGGCGATTTTTAACGGCCGTCTCACCAACTGGCAGTCGCTGGGCGGGGCAGACGAAGCCATTGTGCTGCTCAGCCGCGAGCAGGGTTCGGGCCTGCGCACCATTTTGCGCCAGCAGCTCATGGCCGAACAGCGCATTACGCCCAATGCCCTGTTGGAATCTGGCGATGCGGCGATGTTAACGGCCGTAGCCGAAAATCCCGCCGCCATCGGCTACAGCAGCATGGGCAGCGCCAGCCAGCTGGCCGGGGTGAAAATGGTGATGGTCGACGGCCGTTCCGCCACCCCCGCCACCACCGCCGACCAGACCTACCCGCTCACCACTCCGCTCTACTTCCTCACCGCCAGCGCAGCCGAACCGACCGGCGAACTGCGCGCCTTCCTGGCCTGGCTGCAATCGGATGCGGGGCAGGCGATGATTGAGGGTGTGTACGGCCGTGTCCGGTAAAACCATTTCAACACGAATAACACGAATGGACGAATTAAACGAATTCACGGGGAAGGATTCTTGTTACTCCATCATGAGTAATCGCTGCTTTAGCATAATTATCGCCGCAGAGAGCGTGAAGAGGGCAAAGCTTTCTCCTCAATCTCTCTGTGAATCTCTGTGCCTTCTCTGCGCACCTCTGTGTAAATTCTTTTCGACTATCAAAAGATTCGTGTCATTCGTCCATTCGCCTGATTCGTGTTTACAATTTTTCCGCCTGTAGACAGAAACCAGAAGCAAATCTATAATGGAGACTCTGAAAACAGTATAGTTTTTGTGAAAAGATGACGCGCACCCCACTGGGTGCGTTGTCTGAGCAAAGCCTGATGACCGGACCGCTGTCCGATTTGATCAGGCTTTTTTTTATCAAGTAGAGGCGTTGTCAGGCAGCGTCTCGACACCTGTACCCCCAAAAACCCATTGGCAAGGAGTTGGATTTACCATGAACAGTCAACATTTTATTGAGCTCGATGAAACCTACAGCGCCCACAACTATCATCCGCTGGACGTCGTGATTGAAAAAGCGGCAGGCGCCTGGGTTTACGACGTAGACGGCAAGAAGTACCTGGACTGCCTGGCGGCGTATTCCGCAGTGAACCAGGGACACTGCCATCCGGGCATCATGGCCGCGGCCATGGCCCAAATGCACAAGGTCACCCTCACCTCGCGCGCCTTCCGCAACGACCAGATGGGGCCGTTCCTGAAGGAGCTGTGTGACCTGACCAACTACGAGATGGCCCTGCCCATGAACACGGGGGCGGAAGCGGTGGAAACGGCCGTCAAAGCCGCACGCAAATGGGGCTACGAAGTCAAAAAGGTACCCGCCGATCAGGCCGAGATCATCGTGTGTGAGGGCAACTTCCACGGCCGTACCACCACCATCGTTGGCTTTTCCAGCGAGGCCAGCTACAAGCGCAACTTTGGCCCCTTCACCCCCGGTTTTGTCATGATTCCCTACGGCGACACGGCCGCTCTTGAAGCCGCCATCACCCCCAACACCGTGGGCTTTTTGGTGGAGCCAATCCAGGGCGAAGGCGGCGTTATCATTCCGCGCGAGGGATTCCTCAAAGAGGCGTACGATATTTGCCAGCGGCACAATGTGCTGTTTGTGGCTGATGAGATCCAGACCGGATTCGGCCGTACCGGCCAGCTCTTTGCCTCCGACCACGAAGGGGTCAAGCCAGACATCACCATTGTGGGCAAGGCGTTGAGCGGTGGTTTTTACCCGGTTTCGGCCGTTTTAGCCGACCGCAACGTGCTGGGCCTGTTCCACCCCGGCGATCACGGCAGCACCTTTGGCGGCAATCCGTTGGGTGCGGCCGTTGGGCGCGCCGCCCTCAAGGCCCTGGTTGATGAAAAGATGGTCGAACGCTCCCGCGAGCTGGGCGAATATTTCAAGGGCCGCCTGCAGCGCATCGAAAGCGAGCACATCAAAGAGGTACGCGGCAAGGGGCTGTTCATCGGCGTGGAGCTGCACACCCGCGCTCGCCGCTTCTGCGAAACCCTGCAAGATCGCGGCATTTTATGTAAAGAAACGCACGACAACGTGATTCGTTTTGCCCCGCCGCTGGTCATTGAAAAAGACGAGATCGACTGGGCCATGGAACACATCGAACCCGTTCTGCAAATGCCCTAACCAACCCCAAACGCCCCATGCAAAAAAAGAGACTGAAGAAATCTCCAGTCTCTTTTTAATTTAGGCTATCGATCAGGCACTTTTATGAACGGCGCGTGCGGACGCGCAGGGAGTAGATGGCCAGGGCAAACATCGCCCCACCGAGCAGCAAACAGGCACCCACCGCTTGCCAGATGAGCGTGCTGTCCCAGCCGGTGTTCAGCGTGGCGCGCATCGCTTCTAAAACGTAGGTGATGGGGTTGAAGGTAGCGGCCGTTTTCAACCAGCCATCCAGCAGCTCCAGCGGCACAAAGCTGGCCGTCAGGAAGGTGAGCGGGAAGAAGATGAAGCTCGCGCCCTGGGTAGCCGCCGCGCTGCCGCTGCCCATTGCCGCCGAAACGGTGAACCCGGCAAACCCGGGGCCCAGCAAAATTGCCAAACCCACCACCAGCAGCAACCCAGCAAATCCCGGGGCCGATTCCAGCCCCATAATCAGCGCCACGCCGATGACGATGCTGGCCTGAATGCCCAGAATGAGCGCCCCGGCAAAGATTGGCCCCAGCAGCAGCGCCGCCCGGCTGATGGGCGTCAGCAGCAGCTTGTCGAAGTAGCCACTTTCAATGTCGCGCACCATGTTTTGCTCCGCAATGCCCGCCCCAGAGAGCGACGAACTGACGATAGACAGGGGCAAGATGAAGCCCAGGTAGCTGTTGCCGCTCAAATTGGGAATAAAAGCAGCTGCCCCACCCAGGGTCGATTCATAAATGACCAAAAAGAAGATGCTGATGGCCAGCGGTGGAAAAAGCGCCACCGG
>CAUJGI010000288.1 GCA_963169155.1 Chloroflexota bacterium | reverse complement strand
CATCAGGCCCGCCGTGGTGTAATCAAACAGCGGTTCCCGACCATGCCCCACGGTAAAGTAAATTTCCCGCGCGCCGTTCAGGATGGCGACGGCCGTAATGCCGTGATCGGCTTCGTCGTGGGTCAGTCCGGGTGGCACGGTGGTTACGTGGTAGAGGCGCAGGGCAACGGCCGTTAGCAAAATCAACAGCAGCCAAAAGACAAACCCGGTTCGCTTCTCTACGTCCAGTAAGGTATGCATCGCTGGCGGATATTACAAGAGCGGCCCAACCGAGACAAATACGGCCGTCCTGCGTTTGCACCACAAAAGCATTGTGGATCTTTTAAAATTTGTGCACGAATCAGAGCGTGAAACGTAAAACGTGACTTTTCATTGCTCACGTTTCACGCTTCTTCCAGAACTCAATCACCACCCTCGATCCCACACTTTGAAGGCGGGCCGCAATAAAAAAAGCGCCACGCTTTTTACACGTGGCGCTTCCAAAATGTAGGTTTGGAGGACAGTCAGATTTTATCAGGCCGCTTTACAATCAGCTTGCCAAAGCTTCCTTCGCCAGATTCACAACGGCGGCAAAAGCAATATCGTCGCGCACGGCCAGGTGAGCCAATGCTTTACGATCCAGGTTAACATTAGCCAGCTTAAGCCCGTGCATAAAACGGCTGTAGCTCAGGTCATGCAGCCGCGTGGCCGCGTTGATGCGGGTAATCCACAGGCGGCGGAATTCGCGACGGCGGACGCGACGATCCCGGTATGCATACCAGTAGGATTTCATCATGGCCTCGTTGGCACGACGGAACAGCTTACTCCGCGTGCCCCACTGGCCTTTGGTCATCTGCAATATTTTTTTATGACGACGTTGGGTTGTAAACCCACCTTTCACTCTCATATGTGTAACCTCGCATTTGTTGGCGTCAAAGCAAGAAAAACAACTTTACTTGATTTCAACTGTTTTCCCACTTTGAACAGATGGCCTGGCGCTCAAGCCGTTCCCAAAAGGAGACCGAGGCCAGGCAGCGAACCATCTCAATAAATTAGGCGGGCGGATTTGCCTTGTACTTTTTCAAGTACGGGGCCAAACGCTTGATACGCTTGATGTCACCCGAGTTTTCTACGACGAGCATGCGGCTAAAAAGTTGCTTGGTACGACTAGACTTACGCCGCCGCAGATGGCTTTTACCACCCTTGGTGCGCACGATTTTACCGCTGCCAGTCACCCGAAAACGCTTGGCCGCCGCTTTATAGGTCTTCAATTTGTATTTTTTCTTTTTTGCTTTAGCCATTTTATCCTCTCAACATGAAAGCGTCCTCGATTCAATCTGCCTTCACACAAAAGCCCCCAGAAGGGGCTTATTCGACCAACCTACATTTTGTTGGGAAAAACAACAGTCAGCACATTCCGCTAAACAGCATCCAGGCTAAACTGTTGGATTTAATAAGAGTGTCATCGACCAGCCTTCCAGCTTCGGAGCCTGTTCCACTTCGGCAACGTCACCCAGCAATTGCGCAATTTCCTCAAGCGTCTTTTGACCAATCTCGGGATAGGTGATTTCGCGGGCTTTAAAACGCACCTGGAACTTGACTTTTTTGCCTTCTTCCAGCCACTTCTTCGCTTTGCTTACATACACATCGCGGTGAAAATCAGAGGTACGGGGTGTCAGCCGAAGCGTCTTGATTTCAATCTGCTTCTGCAGCTTTCGCGCCTCACGTTCCCGCTTGGTTTTTTCGTAAGCAAATTTGCCATAGTCCATGATGCGGCACACAGGCGGGTTGGCATTAGGGGCAACCTCTACCAGGTCCAGTTCGGCCTCTTCAGCCATTTGTAATGCCTGATTGGTGGGCACGACCCCATGATTTGTGCCGTCCTGGCTGATAAGCCTGACTTCACGAACCCGTATGCGCCGGTTGATGCGATATTCCGGGTCTACTGTAACCCGGGCACTTGTACTACTACGCCGTTTTCGAATAGCTATTGTTCTCCAATTATTAACGTGTGGCAATTCCAGGAAACTGCCTGACCAATAAAAAAACAAATAGTCCGGTCATAAGACCGGAACTGAGTAAAAATCATATCACAATGGTCTGGGAGCGTCAAACGAATTTGCGCCAGCTTACCGACCCAGAACCCCATGAGACGCTTTTGGCGACCGCTGTGTTTTTCTATTGCAGTACCAGGTTTAACACGATTAGCAAGACAAACATCACTGCTGCCAGAATAAACACCCAGCGTAAATCTTTGAGTACGTACGCGTATTCCTCGGCGAAGCTGGCGTTGCTATCGCGTTTTTTGTCGCTTTGGCCGCTGTCTTCGGCCGTTTGCTGGCGTAAACGGGCCCGGCGGCTTGCACGGTCTTTGCCCATGATAAATTCCTCTTTGGTTGGTAACGGCCGTTGCCATAACAGCCTAATCAGCTGCGAATCATACCGCTGCACCCCAAAAGATGCCAGCTCTATTCGCCGCAAAACATCCAGCCAATGAGCAAACTATGAGGAGGGGGCGTTGGTTTTTAAATCGGCAAAAACGACGATGCGCTGGGTGTTGATGCGGTAGGGGTAACAGGAGATGAGCGTGGCGCTGGCGTAGTCCGTGGCCTGCATCACATCGACATCCGTCGGCTCAACTATATCGATCTTGGTTACCACGTAGGTGTAACTGCGCGCCCCGGTGGAGATGGTGAACTCATCGCCTGGTGAGAGCTGGTCCAGATCGCGGAAGATTTCGCCATAAATGTCGTTGTGGGCGGCCAGGACCATGTTACCTTCCTGCCCCGGCAGGGCAGAGCCAGTGTGGTGGCCCACGCCGCGCTTAAGCTGCTCCCAATCGTACACGCCAGCCACGATGGGGGCGTTGACGCCAATGGTGGGAATTTCGATGATGCGGGCCTGTTCGGGCCCGGGGGTGGGCAGCGGCGGGGGTTGGAATGCCTGCAAAGCGGGCAGCAGGTGAGCGGGAATGTCACCCGATTCCACCGGTTCTGGGGAACGCCCTTCCACGTAGCGGTGCCCGGTGGGCAGCACCACCAGGTCAATAAGCGGCGCGGCCGTTGGCGTGGGTAAGGTCAGCGCCGCGGCTTGTGACTGCTGCACCTGCGACAATTCCTGGTTGAGATCACGCTGGGTGCCCCACAAGTTCAGCAGCACCATTACCAGACCAATCACCGCGCCAACTTCTACCAAAAAGAGGAGCCGATTGAGCCAGGTACGGCCGTTGCCCTTCCCCCCCTCAACCGTCACCCTTTCTTGGGGAGCAGCGGCTTCGTCTTCCAATTCCAGCAAGTAGTGGCGCATCGCCCCGGTAGGGGCCGCTTTGGGACGCGACAGAGGCGGCGGCTGGGACGCTGGAGCGGGTCGGCCCGCCACTTCAACCATCCGGCCCTCGTCCTTTAGCCGCTGCAACCGCTCCCGCCGGGCGGCGTGTTTTTTGCGGTAAAGTAACTGCTCAAGCACGGTGATGGATCAATTGTCGGGTGGCTGCGAGTTGCTCATGGGCCAATCATACGGAAAAAGCTACACTATGTAAAGTAAACGTTGGCTCTATTGGCCAATATCTAAGGGAGATACGGCCGTAAAATCCCCCATCACTTCCCCATCAACCAATACCGGCAGGCGGTC
>CAUJGI010000287.1 GCA_963169155.1 Chloroflexota bacterium | reverse complement strand
GCTGCTGACGCGCATCATTGAACAGGCCCGCGAAGTGCAGTTCATCGTCAACACCGTGCCCGAAGGCATTTTTATGGTGAGTGAAGTGGGCGACATCCGGCTGACCAACCCTATTGCCAGAGAATACCTGGCGCTGTTGGCGCCGGACTGGACCAACGGCCGTCTCACCCAGCTTGGCACCCGTCCCCTGGCAGAACTGCTCACCTCGCCGCCCAAAGGATTATGGCATGAACTAGAGAGTAACGGCCGTTTCTTTGAAGTCATCGCTCGCCCCATCGAAGATGATCCTGGTCATCGCGGTTGGGTTTTTGTGCTGCACGACATGACGCGCGAGCGCCAGATTCAGCAGCAGGTGCAGAGCCAGGAACGGCTGGCAGCCGTGGGCCAGCTGGCGGCAGGCATTGCCCACGACTTCAACAACACCCTGGCCGTCATCAAGCTTTATACCGACTTACTTATGCGTGCTGCGGTGCTGACGGGGCGAAACGAGAAACGGATGCACACCATCTCCCAGCAAACCCAGCGCGCTGCCGATCTGATCCAGCAAATTCTAGATTTCAGCCGCCAGTCGCTGATGGAGCGCCAGACGCTGGACCTGCTGCCTTGCCTCAAGGAGCTGACGCGCCTGCTCAAGCGCACCTTACCGGAGGATATTCAGTTTACCTTCATGCCAGCCGAAAAAGCGACCTTTGCCATTTTTGGCGACCCCTCGCGCATCCAGCAGGCTATTTTGAACCTGGCGTTTAACGCGCGTGATGCCATGCCAAACGGCGGCCATCTAACGATTGGCCTGGATGTATTGATGGTGGAATCGAAAACGGCCGTACCTGTTTTGGACATGGAGCCGGGCAGGTGGATTCACCTTTCTGTGCGTGACAGCGGTGAAGGCATAGCATCTGAGACGCTGGAACACATCTTTGAGCCGTTTTTTACGACCAAGGAACGCGGCAAAGGTACCGGCCTGGGGTTGGCGCAAGTGTACGGTATTGTGCAGCAGCATGACGCGTTTATTGACGTGGAAACGGCCGTGGCTCAGGGCACAACCTTCCACCTTTACTTCCCGGCGCTGGATGAGCAGCCGGAGCCGCAGCGGCTGCTGGATGACACGGTGCCTCTGGGCGCGGGGCAGCTGGTGTTGATCGTTGAAGACGAGGAAACAATTCGTCAGGCCCTCATCGAAAGTCTGGCTATGTTGAACTACCAGATGTTGGAGGCGAAAAACGGCCGTGAAGCCCTTACCCTCATCGAGCAGCACCACGACAAAATTGCTGTTGTCCTCTGCGATATCATCATGCCCGTGATGGGCGGCGTGGCCCTGTTTCACACGCTCCGGGAACGGGAGATCTCCATCCCTTTTATCATGATTACGGGCTATGCCGTGGAAAAAGATATGGAAAATTTACGGGCACTGGGGATGCAGGGCTGGCTGGCTAAACCGCTGGACCTGGACAAGCTGGCCCAACTCCTTGAGCAGGCTCTATCCTGATTTGGCCAAATCAACGTTTCAAAGCCAGGTAGGCCATGCCGAGGAACATTTTTTGCACACCCGCGCTGCTGCTGGCGCTGGTGGTGAGGTAAGGTGCTTGAATTGAGGCGGCGAACTTTTTTGCTTCGCTGGGGTCGTAATCGGGCAGCAAATCAATCTTGTTGCCTACCACCAAAAAACGCTGCTGCGGCACGACGGCGATGATTTCCTCATACCAGCCCTGTAAATGGGCCAGAGACTCGGGATTGGTGACATCGTGGACAAGAGCGGCCGTTCGGCTGCCGCGATACAGGCCGGTACGAACTGATTGGAAGTGAATCTGCCCGGCCATGTCCCAGATGGAGAGCTTGATCGTGTGCCCTTTGATTTGCACCGTTTTGGTCTGAAAATCGACGCCGATGGTGGCCACCCGGGACTGCTCAAAGCGCCCTTCGCAATATTGGCGGATGAGCGAGGTTTTGCCCACGTTGCCGTCGCCAGCAACCACAATTTTCAGCAGTGGCACAGTGGTGGTCATGCGGTTTACCGTTTCCACTTGCCCAGGAAATGCTCGTGGGGAAAGACAAGGTCACTGGCGTCTACCAATGGCTGGGCCAACATAGCCCGATTGGCCTTCTCGAAGAGGCGGTGCAGCTCCTCCAAAAAGGTGAGCTGGCGGCTGGCGGGTTCGGCCGAAAAGAGGGCCATCAGGGTGGTGAACTGCCCCGGCACAAAACAGAGCCAGTGCCCTCCCTCAATCGCCGTGGCCTGGAGACCACCGCCAAAAATTTCGGCCGTGGCCGCGCGAAAAGAGGAGAGCATGGGCACAAACAGGGCGGGATCGACCTCAAATTTGCCCAGGGTGCTCAGCGGCATACCGGAACTATTTTCGTAGATGGCGTACCCTTTGGCTTTGGCGGCGTGCTGCTGCCGGATGAGGACACTTTCGCCTTCGTTGAAGGCATCACCCCACTCACTCTGCCCCTGGTCGGTTTCGATGAGCGTTTCTACGGCGCGCATTTCGCGCTGGTAGTGGGCGTAGAGCTGCTGGAACTGCTGGCGATTGATAGCACCGTTGGCAAAATCATCGGCGAGACGGCCGATTTTCTCTTGCAGCTTGTCTAAAAATTGCTGGGCGGCTGCTTTGCCGGAGGGTGGGGTGAGTGGCAGCGACGGCCGTTCTACCACCTCAGCTATTGGTGAGGCAGGTACGGCCGTTGGTACACGCACCGGCGGCTTCACCGGCGGGGGTAAAGGTTTCTTTTTTGCTTCAGGGGGTGCGCCACCCAAGACACGTTTTAGCCAATCGAACATATTGTTTGCTGCTCCAGTAGTATCACAGTACTACGAGTATAGCAGAACACTCTAAACCGTCAGTTAAATCGGCGTAAAGGAAAACGTGTGCCAGTTGACAGGGATTGGTAAGCCGTAATCCGTGAACGGTAATCGGTAATCGGTCAAAAATCCACCGATTACCGATTACCTTTTACCGATGACCGGCCTTAGTTATAGCCGTTGGCAAAGATGTCGATCATCAAATAGGGATCGCCCAGCGGATAGAGGATGGGGCAGGTGCAGCCGTTGTCGATGTATTCGCGGACCTTGGCTTTCACCTCTTCCGGCGAGCCGCTGGCGGTGCACATTTGCACCACGTCATCGGGCACCAGGTGCATCGCGTTTTCGATCTCTTCTTCGGTGGCGGGCCAGGTGAGCACCTGGTGAATTTCATCGAGCAGTTCCTGGCTGACGCCGCTGGCCTTCATCAGGTGCGGCTGCTGGCCCAGGTACTGGGTCATCATTTTGCGCGCGCCGTCCAGCGCCTTCTTGCGGTCGTTGTCCACCGAGCAAATCATCAGCTGCGGCCGGTCGATGTCATCGATGGAGCGGCCCGCGCGTTTGGCACCGCGCTCCAGAGCATCCAGCGCTTCCAGATTGTACTTGGGATGTACCAGGTAGTTGAGGCAGGCACCGTCGGCGATTTCGCCGGTCATTTCCATCATTTTCATGCCGGTGGCGCCGATGTAGATGGGCACGTTGCGGGGGGTTTTACGGCCGTGTACCACATCCAGCTGAATGCCATCCACATGATGAAATTCGCCAAAATGGGTGACGGTTTCCATATTGAGCAGCTTGCGCATGACTTCGATGGTTTCACGCATGGCGGCCAGCGGCTTGCGGCGATCGATGCCCACCTTGCTGGCCAGCGGATCCCACCACGCGCCAATGCCGCAGATGATCCGGTCTTCGGCCAGGTCATCCAGCGTCAGGAAAGTGGCGGCCAGCAGGCCAATATTGCGCGTCCAGTTGTTGGTGACGCCGCTGGCAATTTTCAGCGTGGTGGTGTGGGCGGCGAAGGCGGCCATCGGCACGATGGCGTCGCGCACCAGGCGGCTTTCCGCCTGCCAGACGGCCTCAAACCCTTTGGCTTCAGCATATTTCACCAGTTCAATGCCTTCACGAATGTCGTGGGCATCTTGCAAATAAAGTGCTACGCGGTCTTTTGACATGAGATTCTCCTGGTTTTAGTGGTTGGTGGCTGGTGGCTAGTTGCTTGTACCAACAACTAACCACTAACCACTATTAACTTTTAGCTCGCCTTCCCGTTGCTGCCATTCACCCGCTTGGTGAGGCCCCGCTTGGGAATTCGCATAGGCAGTTTGTAGCGGCGTACGCCGTCGTATTGGTAGAGGGCGTTGGCGACGGCCCCGGCGGTGGGCACCAGGCCAATTTCACCCACGCCTTTGGCGCCGTACGGCCCGTAAGGATCAGGCACTTCCACCCCGATGATTTCCATTTCGGGCATTTCTTTGGCGCGCAGAATGCCGCAGTCGCGCAGGCGGGTGGATTTGGGACGGCCGTTTTCCATCACCAACTCCTCGCTAATCGCATAGCCCAGTCCCATGTGGATCGAGCCTTCCAGCTGGCCCTCAAACAAAACGGGGTTGAAGATTTTACCCGCATCGTGGGCGGCGGTGATTTTTTGGATACGGCCGTCTTCATCCAGCGTTACCAGCTGCGTGGCGTAGCTGTAGGAATAGTGCGTATATACTTTCTCCACCATTGCCCCCGGCTTGGTGGTCCAATCGACCCGGAAAAAGCCTTCGTAGCTGCGGCCCACCAGCTCATCCAGTGAGTGTGTCTTCAGGTCTTCCTTTAGCTGCTTGCAGGCGTCGATGAGCGCGTTGCCCACCAGGGACGTGGCCCGCGAGGCGGTGGTCATACCCGCTTCCTGCTCCGAAACGGTGTCAATCCGCACTTCGATGATGGCCGGATCGAGGCCAGTTTCGTTGCATACCACCTGCTGCGCCACGGTGTTAACGCCCTGGTCCATCTCGGTCCAGCCGTGGTCTACCAGCACCTTGTCCGGGGCCAAAATTTGCACGCGGGCCTTGGACTCATCGGGCATGCCGTTGCCGATGCCGGTGTTTTTGATGCCGCAGGCGATGCCCGCATACGGCGCGGCGTCGTAATCGGCTTTGACGGCCAGCAGCGTTTCGCGCAGGCCAGCGCCACCTTCGATGACCTGGCCGGTGGCCGTCATGTCGCCGTTTTGCAGGGCATTGTCGTAGCGGAACTGCCAGCGGTCAAAGCTGCCTCTTTCGCATAGCTCGTCGATGAGCGATTCCAGGCCAAAGGCGCTCTGGTTCACGCCAAAACCGCGCATGGCACCGCAGGGCAGGTTGTTCGTGTAGACAGCGACAGCCTCTACATCGGTGACGGGCACGTTGTACGCGCCGGTGGCGTGCCCGGCAGAGCGCTCCAGCACCTTCATGCCCACGGAGGCGTACGCGCCAGTGTCGCCCAGGAACTTCACCTTCACAAAGGTCAGCAGGCCATTGGTGTCGCAGCCAATCTTGTAATCCATCCAGATGGGATGGCGCTTCGGGTGCATCACAATCGATTCGTCGCGGGTGAGGCGGACTTTGATGGGCTGCTGCATCAGGTAGGCGGCCAGGGCGGCGTGGCCCTGGGTGGTGAGATCTTCCTTGCCGCCAAAACCGCCGCCGTTGGGCACCATCACAACGCGCACTTTGTCCAGCGGCAGCCCTAAAAGTTTGGCAATCTGGTTGCGGTCGTCGAAGATACCCTGACCGCTGGAGAACACCTCAACGCCGTCGTCTAACGGCCGTGCCACCGTGCACTCTGGTTCCATGAAGCCATGCTCAATCATCTGCGTCTCAAAAACGCCCTGGGCGATGTAGGCGGAGCTGGCTTCGGCGGCGGCCATGTCGCCCCGGCTGGTGTAGCTGCGGGAGAGCTTGTTGCCCTGTGGGTGAATCTGGGGTGCGTCGGGCAGCAGTGCTTTGTGCATGTCGATGAGCGGTTCCAGCACCTCGTACTCGACCGTGATGGCGGCGACTGCCTGGCGGGCGGCGGCGTCGCTTTCGGCGACGACCAGGGCCAGCACATCCCCGACGTAGCGTGTCGTTTCCCCTTCGGCAATCATGAGCGGCCAATCTTGCTTGATGAGGCCAATTTGACGGTCGCCGGGCACGTCTTGAGCGGTGAAGATACGAATGACGCCGTCCATTTTGGCGGCGGCGCTGGTGTCGATTTTGCGGACGGTGGCGCGGGGATGGTCGCTAAATTTGAGCGCGCCCACTTTCATGCCGGGCAGGCGGATGTCGTCGGTGTAGTGGTGCTGGCCCAGGACCAGATCGGTGGCATGGTACTTAGGCTGGAAGGTGCCGATTTTGCCATCTGACGCGGGCAGCTTCACTTCTTCTTCTTTGCGAATGGCTTCGGCCGCCATTTCTACGGCATCGACAATCTTTTTGTAGCCAGTGCAGCGGCACAGGTTGGGGGTGAGCGCTTTTTCGATGTCGTCCCGGCTGGGTTCCGGATTTTTGCTGATGAGTGCGTTGGACTGCATGACGATGCCGGGAATGCAGTAGCCGCACTGCACGCCGCCGCAGGAGACAAACGAGTTGGCAAACACTTCTTGCCGGTACTCGCCCAGCCCCTCGGTAGTGATGACCGCTTTGCCTTCTACCCGCTCCATTTTGGTGACGCAGCCAAGAACCGCTTTGTCGTCCAGCTGCACGGTGCAGGCACCGCAGGCGGCTTGCGGGGCGCAGCCATCCTTGGCCGAGAGTATGCCCGCTTCGTCGCGCAGGTAGCTGAGCAGCGGCGTTTCTGGATCGCCATTGAACTCAGTTAGTTGGCCGTTTAGTGTAAATTGCATCTGTTTACCTCCATATTGGGTGCCAACGGCCGTTTCGCAACAACCTATCGGCATCATGGATCCCCCATTTCGAAGACTAACAGCTGAGGAGATGTCGGGGAACCCCACCTCACCCTCGCCAGTGCGTCAGTCTATCCAGTCCACACTTCTGGCTGACTATT
>CAUJGI010000286.1 GCA_963169155.1 Chloroflexota bacterium | reverse complement strand
GGCGGTGCCACACCCACCACGGCTGTCGTGACGCCAACCGTGGATGATGATGGCGGAACGGTCGTCGGCACAGTTTCAGCCACCCCAGACACCCCCGGAACGCCATCCCCTGGCGGAACTCCCACCACAGGCAGCGGGACGCCAACTCCCACAGGCGGCGCTGGGGCAGGTACTCCAACCGTCACGCCGCAAGTGTTTACCACCGCTACGCGCAATCCCAATGATTTTGACGTGATTGAGTTTGACGAATTGGCAGGCGAAACGCCGGTGCTGGAGCTGCTCTCGGAAGAAGAAGCGCATCTATGGCCAATCGTGTTTGATTACGACGGGGCGATTACGGTAACGGCCGTTTCCGAAGCCACCATGAACCTGGTCCTGGAAATTATCGATCCCAACAAGGACGTGGTACAGCAGGCCAACAGCACCAGCAACGGCGGCCTGGAAGCCATCACCAATCTACAACTCAACGTGGCGCTGGATTACCACATTCGCGTCTACAACCTCAACGCCACCGAAGGCGATTACTGCCTCATCTTCAGCGAAGACGGCGGCTTCCCCGATACCATCAAAGGTCGGCTTGAGTATGGCCAGACGATCACCGACGAAGTGGCCGTGCTGGGCATCGACTATTGGTGCTTTTTGGGCAGCAGTGGCGATTCCATCGACATTTCGGTTGCCGCAACCGGCAGCGACGGTGATTTTGTGCTGGGGCTGTTTGGCCCACCGAACTTTGCCGCGATTGGTCCTGTTTTCCAGGACGCCGACATCGTAAACGCTACCCTGACCGAACGCGGCCTGCACATCATCGGTGTGCTAGACTTTGATGCCGGTGCCGCGGGTTATACGCTGACGCTCACCAAAAATTGAGCCTGAATTCCGTTTATGTATTTCTAGAGTGGGCCAATCTTTGAGATTGGCCCACTCTTTGAGATTGGACCAATCTAAGTGCACAGGCAGACTACGCCGCGGCCGCGGGCGGCGTACGGCGGGTTTGGAAGCGGTTGAACCAGACCAGCAGCGCCATCAGCAGCAAAGTGAGCGCAATACCAACGGCGGCAACGGCCGTCATGCCCCCTTGATGAAACACCGCCCCGGTGCCCAAACTGCCCACCCCGGTCGCCAGCGACACCAACACCTCTGAAGCGCCCTGCGCCCGGGCTCGTTCATTGGGCGCCAGGGCGTCTGACATCAGCGACGACCCGGCAATGAAGCAAAAATTCCAGCCCAGTCCCAGCAAAAAGAGGGCCACCACCAGGTTCAGCAACGAAACCGACAGCGGCGTTTGAATCCCAGAAATGATCAGCAGCACGGCTCCGGCCGCGATGAGTGGGATACGGCCGTATCGATCAATCAACCAGCCCGTCACGCTCGACAAGCCGTACATGCCCAGCGTGTGCGCCATGATCACCAGCGAAACCGATTCCGTGGTGTGGTTGTTGTGGTCCATGTGCAGCGGCGTAATCACCATGATGAGGGCCATCACCAACTGGCCAATGGCCATCGCCGCCACTGCCAGCAGCACGGTTGGCTGGCTAAAGATTTCGGAAAACGGCCGTGGCGGCTCCTGCGCCGCACCCACGGCATGTTCAACGGCGGCTGCCTGGTTGATCTGCCGGGGGTCGGGCCGCAAAAAGAGAAATATCGTCACCAGCCCCAGGCCATACAGCCCCACCGAGGCCAGGTACGGCCCGGTATCGCCCAAAAAGCCCCACAGCTCCGCCAGCCGCGCCGACGGCCCCACCAACGCCGGACCGCCCACCGCGCCAATCGTCCCGGCAAACACAATCAGACCAATCACCTTGGCCCGGCGCTCTGGCGCTTGCACTTCGGCCGCCACGTACCGCGCCTGTTCAGTGCCGCCGCGCCCCATGCCCATCAGCGCCGCCCCGGCACACAGCCCTAAAAACGAGCCGTTCATCACCGCCCAAACCGTCAGCAGCGCCCCGGCCAGCGCCAGGGCAAACCCTACCGTCAGCCCCAACCGTCGGCCCACTTTATCAAACAGCCAGCCGATAGGGTACGCGGCGGCAGCGCGGCCTAACAGCGTCAGGGTGTTGGGTACCCCAGCGGCATTGTCGCTGCCGCCTAGTTCGGCGGCCAGGATGGGCGTCAGGGTAAAGCCCGCAATCATTGCCGCCGAAAACAGGCTTTGCGAGAAAAACAGGGCAGCAGTCAGGCGTTGGCGCGTGCTGTGGGAGATGGGAGCTGTGGTCATCGGGTTCCTCTATGCAGGGTGTCGTTTTGCAAAAGAGGCGAATGGTACAGGCAACGGACCAATTTTACGAACAAAACATCGCAACAATCTAATCAACCTCATAGGGAAGTGTGGTACGCTTGGCCGCTATGAACGAGCTCCCCCCCACGCTGTCCATTGCCATTGTGGCCAACGATCCGCTGGCCCGGGCTGGTCTGGCCGCCCTGCTGGCCACCGAACCCACCTGCGACATCGTCGCCCAGCTAAGCCTGACCGACTGGCTGGCCGATCTGCAAGCCGACGAATGGGCCGATCTGCGGCTGGACGGTGTGATTTGGGACGTGGGCTGGGCATCGCCAGCCGCCCTGCCCGCGGAGGAACCGTTCCCGCTGCCAGTGGTGGCCCTGCTGGCGGAGGAAACGGCCGTTCCCCACCTCTGGTCACTCGGCATTCAGGCCATGCTGCGCCGCGATGCCCCGGCGGCGGCGATGGTGGCCGCCCTGCAAGCCGCTCAGCATGGGTTGGCTGTGTTGGACCCGGAGTTTGTAACGGCCGTTCTGCCCCCCACCTCCGTCACCTCCGAAAGCACGTCCGAGCTGGCCGAACTGACCCCTCGGGAGCAGCAGGTGCTCACCCTCCTGGCCGAAGGG
>CAUJGI010000285.1 GCA_963169155.1 Chloroflexota bacterium | reverse complement strand
GGGCAGCCAGAACCAAAAAATGTCGCGTTGTTTCATGAAAATTCCAGTTATTTTGTAGGGGGATAAGCCACAGCTTTTTGGGCCGCCAGCGCCGCAATTTGGGCGGAGGTGTAGCCCAGGGTGGCCAAGATTTCTTGGGTGTGTGCCCCCAGCGCTACACCGGTGAATGGGTAGTCTGGGGTGTGGTCACTCAGTTTGATGGGCGTGGCGATTTGCTTTTGGGAACGGCCGTCACCCCCTGGCACTTCTACCACCATGCCCCGCGCCTGGGTGTGTGGGTGAGCCAATGCCTCCTCAGTCGTCAGCACCGGTTCGACACAAACGTCCAGTTCGGCAAAAATGGTTTGCCATTCGGCCAGGGTCTTGCCCTGCACAGCCGCCCGAATGACCGCTTTGAATGATTGCTGGTTTGTTACCGCAAAGTCCAGGCCGGGGGCGAACAGCTCTTCGTGGCCAATTGCCTGGCAAAAGCCTTGCCAAAACTTTGGTTCCAGCGAGCTGACGGAGAGGAAACGGCCGTCCTTCGTCTCATACAAATCGTAAAAGCTGCCGCCGTTGAGCACCTCGGCTTCCGGGGCGGGATTTTCGCTGCTGACCAGCCATTTGGCGGTGCCGAGGGCGTTCCAGGCCAGGGCCCCATCGTGCATGGCCACGTCTATGTGGCCGCCCTCGCCGGTGGCCTGGCGGCGAATGACGGCCGCCAGCAGACCAATGACCAGGTGCAGCGAGCCGCCGCCGATGTCGGCGACCTGCATGGGCAGGGGCGGCGGCGGCTGGGTGGGGGTGGCACGGCCGTAAAAACTCAACAGCCCCGACAAGGCCAGGTAGTTCAAATCGTGCCCGGCGCGATCTCTGTACGGCCCGGTCTGGCCATAACCGGTAAGCGAGCAAAAAATGAGCGAGGGACAGCGCGCCCGCAGCGCCTCATAGCCTACCCCCAGGCGGTCCATCACCCCAGGGCGGAACTGCTCCAGCACGATGTCGTAGCCAGTGGCCACCAGCTGCTGCACAATCTGCACCGCTTCGGGTGTTTTGAGGTTCAGCCCCAGGCTGCGCTTGGACCGGTTGAGCAGGGCATGTTGGGCCGATTGGCCATCTTCGGCGATGGGCGGCAGCAGGCGGGTTAAATCGGGCCGGTTGGGTGCTTCAATGCGAATGACGTCCGCACCGAGGTCGGCCAGCATCATGCTGGCGTAGGGACCGGGCAGCAGGGTAGAAAAATCGAGAATTTTGAGCGTTTGCAGGGGGGCAGACATGGGAACCAGGGCCGTTGGCTCAGGCAGGCGGCGTGCGCAGCCGGGCGCTTAAATCACGCAGCTGCTTAAAGCTGATGGGCTTGAGCAGCACCATGTCGGCATCATCGCGCACGTCGTCGGCGGAGTGGTAGTCGGCAGTGGCAATGATAACGCGGGTGTTTTTGAAACGGCCGTCGGCGCGAATGGTTTGTAAAATTTCCTTGCCCGAAACTGTAGGCAGGTGGAGATCCAAAACCACAATGTTGGGCACCATGTTGGCCAGCAGATTCATCGCCTCGGCGCCATCACCCGTTGTTTCGGTTTTGTAGCCAGAAAGCTCCAGCGCCCGGGCAAAAATATGAACCAGATCCGGCTCATCTTCAATGATCAGTGCAGTTAATTCAGTCGATGGCTGTGGCATGAATGGTGTCGCCTTTGCTCTCTGCTTGCGATTGAAGTGGCAGCGTCACGCAAAACGTGCTGCCCTGGCCCAGTGTGCTTTCTACGTGAATTTTACCACCCAAGGCTTGAACAAGCTCTTGAACGATGGTAAGTCCCAGCCCCACGCCGCTCTGGCCGTGGATCATACTTTTGCCCAGCTGGCGAAAGGGTTGGAAGATGTTAGCTAGCTCGGTTTCGGGAATGCCGCGGCCGGTGTCGGTGACCCGGACGCACCACGCATCATCGCCCACCGGGTTTACAAAGATGTCTACCTTGCCCTCTTTGGTGAACTTGAGGGCATTGCTGCCCAGGTTGATCACGATTTGCTGCAGGCGAATCGAGTTGCCCCACAGCCGCTGGGGCATGCTGGGCGAACGATGCAGCGCTAACGACAGTCCTTTGGCATCGGCCTGTGGCTGGAGTCGACTCATCGCCTGTTCCAGAGTGTCGTACAGGTCAAACTCATACAGCTTAATTTCTAGTGTACCGGCACCAATGCGGGACAAATCAAGCAGGTCGTTGACCTGTTCGTTGAGGTAGCCGCTGTTTTCAATGATCCGGTCGAGCGCGCGGCTTTGCAGTTCGTTCACTTCCCCCTGGATGCCTTCTTGCAGCATTTCGGCGTTGCCCAGGATAACGCTCAGCGGGGTGCGCAGCTCGTGGCTGACTTTGGCCAGCAGGCTGCTTTTGGCTTTGTTGGCTTCTTCGGCAGTTTGACGGGCGGACTCGGCTTCGGTGAAGAGCTGCTGCAGTTCCAGGTTGCGCTGGCGGATGGCCATTTCGGCGGTAATGCGGCGGCTGATGTCACGCAGGATGAGGATGCGGGCGCGTGGGTGGGGGCCGGTGATGTAAAACGGCCGTATCTGCACGGAATAATGACGCTCCTGCCCGTTAATCACAACGCTGATCTCTTCGTCAATCGTGGGGTCGGTGTAGGTGGCTACCTGCTGCGCCAGGTCGGTTGGTAGTTCGGTGAGGGAGGTGCCGACAAAACGACGGCCGTCTGGGGCGAGCAGCTGTTGGGCCATTTTGTTGGCATCTAAAATTCGGCTCTGCAGATCCAGTAAAATGATGCCCTCTGGTAAGCTCTCAACCACCATGCGGCGAGCAATGGGAATAATGTCGAACAAATCGAGACGCAGCACGCCCCAAATGATGAACAGCGCGCTCAGGGCAAACATGAACGGCGTCAGATCAAAACGGGCAATGGGGCTGAGCCCGGTCAGGAAAATGACGTTGCCCAACAGGGGAAGCGCCGCCGAAAAAATGAGCACCACCGACTGCCAGCGAAACGGTTGGGGGTACAGCTTGATGGTGCGTATAAACAGGCCAATGCCGCCCAAAATCAGCAGGTAGGAGTAGGCCGAATGAAACCAAAACCAGCCGCCGAAGCTGTTGACCAGCATGGGGGCAGGTCCCGATTCATCCAAAACGCTTTGTGTCCAGAACAAATTGTGCTGGTTGTTGGTGTAAATAATGAAGATTGTGGCTACCGGGATGAGGGACAAAAGCAGCAGCGGCTTGTATTCAAACCGTTTTTGGTTAAGGAATTGGAAGGCAAATAAAAACCAGGCGACGGGGGTAAAGGCGATGCCAATGTATTCGACCCGTGCCCAAAAAATCTTTCCGTCCAGCCCTGCCGTGCTGAGTTCCAACGCATACCCAATGAGCCAGATGGAAACGGCCGTTGACAACCCCAAAAAGGGCACAATCCAGTAGGCGGTGTGTCGTCGCGGCCAGATGATGACGGCCGTTGTCATCAACACAACGGCCGCAATGGCCAGCATGGTTACAGCCAGATTCATGCGTTCAACCTTGTTTTATGTCCTGAGTCGTTGCCTTGAGTGGTTAACGACGCACTTCATAGGTGATAAAGAGCGGGGTGGCATAGAAGCCATCAAACTGCTGGCGGCTGCCACCAGGATATTGAGTTTGAATCGCTGCCAGCTCCACTTCACGCTGAGGTAAAAAAATAAAAATCAGATGGCCGGTTGGGGCTTCAGCCAGTACTGCTTCCGGCGATTCCACGTTGAACAAATTAACACCTGCCTCAAAATCAGTCAATAGGAAAGGCAGCGTGGGAAAATCGATGAATAAGATGGGTGGGCCAAATAAATAAGCGGTCCAATCCCCGTCCAACTCATTAAGATGGGTTGCCAGTTCATAAGCGACTTCCGTATTGGTGTCGGCAAACTGGTTGTGGGTGGGAAAACGGCCGTAATAAAACCACAAATCGTTCAGGGTAAACAACAGCACCAGCGCCAACAGCGCCATTCCGGTGCGGGCTGCGGGTAATTGCCAACCGGAAAGCGACCACTGGCTTACATCGGCTGCGCTGGGTGGCGCATCTGGGCGGCGCAGCGCAGCCTGAACCAGATTCCCCAGCGTTACCAGGGCGGTGGCCGCCAGGATGGCCAGGGCGGGTACGGCCGTTACCAACCGGTGGCTCTGCGGCGATTCAATCACCAGCATTCCACCGACGATAACCGTGGCCAGGGACCAGAGCAGGAGCAGGCGGTAGCTGTTGTGCCGCACGCGGAACAGGGCCAGGGCCACCCCCAACACCAGCAGCACCGCCGGACCAAAGCTCAGCAGCGGCACCAGGGGTTTGTAGGCTGGACTGTTGTCTGGGATGCCGTTAAACGCCAATGCCGAGCGCCAAAATTGCTGCCAGAGCACGGCCGTTTGCGACATCCCCGTGCGCGCTGCTTCATCGGCCAGCCAGTTGGTCTGGCCGGGCAAGATGCCTAAAATGTTGGCCCGTTCCGTCCAGATTTCCGGTCTGTTGTAGTAGAACAGCAGCAGGGGCAGGGCCACCACCAGCGCCATGCCAGCAGCGGCGACCAGGTGCCAGATTTGCTGGCGCGCTGTTTGCCTATCCAGCAGCAGCGTCAGCGCCAGCCAGGCGGCCAGCGCCACCGGCAGTACGCGTGAACTGGTGAGGGCGTAAACGTTCAGCCCGACAAACAGCCCGGCGATAAGCCAGAGGGTGCGTTGGTGGGGGGCGGTAGACGGCCGTTGCCAGGCCACCCCAATCGTTCCCAGCGCCAGCAGCACCAGCAGCCCGTCCCAAATGTTGGTCATGCCCAACCGGCTGTAGTGCACGTGCAGATGAAACCCCAGCAGCAAAACGGCCGCCAGCAGCCCGGTAAATTGACCAAACAGCCGCCGGCCGAACAGGTAAACCGCTGCCACTGTCGCTGCACCGACAAACGGCGACAGCAGGCGCACCCCAAGCACGGTGGGGCCAAAAATCCGTACCGGCAGTGCCATGAGGTAGAGCAGCAGCGTGGAATTGGTTAGCCAGCCGGTGCCAAACGGATTGCGCAGCTGCCCCTCGATAATTTGCACGGTGTTTAGTCCCAGGCTCGCCTCGATGCCGTTAAGCATAAATGGGTTCTGGCTCAGGTTGACCAGGCGCACCCCCAGCGCTACGACGAAGAGGACGACGGCCGTTCCCAACGCCCCCCTGGAAATTCGCGGCAGGGGAAACCGTGCTCCGACATCCTGCCAGGCGTAGAACGCCACGGCCGCAGCACCCAGCCAGAGCAGCACCGCCAGCGTCGGCCGTTCGCTGCCGGGGGTACCGACCACCCGCTGGGCCAGCAGGGCCAGCAGCAGCGCCAGCAAAAACAGCCAGCGCCGGGCGGGAATCTGGCCCAGGCGCGGCAGTCGCCAGGTTCGGGGTCGGGCGGGTGAGAGGGGGCGGCTGCGCCACAGCAGCCCCAGCAGGGCCACGGCGCTGTACAAAAACCAGCGTCTTCCGCTGGCCATGTTGGGTGGATCGCTGGTCAGGGCCAGCTGCCCCAGCATAGCCGCCAGCAGGCTGAGGCCGCC
>CAUJGI010000284.1 GCA_963169155.1 Chloroflexota bacterium | reverse complement strand
AAACGGCCGTATCCGGGCCAAATCCTTTTTGTTGTAGATAGGATCGTATCTGTTCGGCCTGCGCCAACTCCCCAACCGTTTCCACCCGCAAATGATCGCCCGCCAGGTTTACACGCGTCACACCGGGCAAATCATCAAAGGCTAACAGCGCGGGCATCAAGGGAGTCACCGTCACATCCCAAATGCTGCCGCGCAGGGTGTCCGCTTTCAGGGCATCTGGGGTGCCCATTGCCAGCAGCTGCCCACGATACATGATGCCCAATTGATGACAATATTCCGCTTCGTCCATGTAATGCGTGGTGACAAAAATCGTCGTGCCCTGCTCCGCGAGATCGTAGATTAAATCCCAAAAGGCGCGGCGTGCTCTGGGGTCTACGCCACTGGTTGGCTCATCGAGGAAGAGGAGGGTGGGCTGATGCGTGAGGGACACACCCAAGGCCAGCCGCTGCCGCCAGCCAGTAGACAATCCCTTAACCCGCTCATTATGTTGGGCAGACAGGACAATTTGCGCCAGTACAGCATCTATCCGCTGCGGCATTTGCCTGACACCGTACACACCGGCATAAAACGCCAGATTCTCGCGTACGGTCAAATCATCATACAGAGAAAATTTTTGCGACATGTAACCAACGCGGGGACGGATGGCTTCGGCTTCGGCGTCGATATCCAGCCCCAATACTTTGCCCTGGCCGCTGCTGGGCCGCAGCAAGCCAAGCAGCATGCGGATGGTGGTGGTTTTGCCGGAACCGTTTGGGCCTAAGTACCCCATAATTTCCCCGCGTGACACGGTGAAGCTGACCTGGTCAACGGCCGTAAAGTCACCAAATTTTTTTGTCAGGTCTGTGACTTCAATGACGGGTTTGTTCATGATTACCATTTTCCAACAGGTCAATAAAAACATCTTCCAGAGTGGAGGCGATGGGCCTTAGCCGGTTAAGCGCGATTCCGCTGGTGCCAATCGTTTGTTGGAGGCGCTGCTGGACGGCTTCGGCCGTGCTCGCTTTTACGCGCACATGGAGCTTGCTGCCGAAGGTTTGCACCGCCTCTACATCGGGGTCGGCCAAAATAATCTGGCGCAGCTGGCGCGGGTTGGTGCCCGCAAGTTCCAGGATACGGCCGTCTAGCGGCCGTATCAGTTCTTTAACCGTGCCTTCAGCCAAAATGCGCCCACCGTTCATAAAACCAATGCGCGTGCAGCGGCTGGCTTCGTCCATGTACGGCGTGCTCACCACCACGGTGACACCTTCCCGCGTAACCGCGCGGCCGATGAGCTGCCAGAAGTCTTGCCGCGTCACCGGGTCTACGCCACCCGTTGGCTCATCGAGCAGCAGCAGGCGCGGGCGGTGAATGAGGGCGGTGGCCAACCCAAGCTTTTGCTTCATGCCACCAGACAGGTTCCGCGCCAGGCGGTCTTCAAATTCGCTTAGCCCGACAAAGGCCAACATTTCTGTTTTGCGCTGCCGCCAGGCTGCGGCGGTAATACCATGTGCTTCGGCGAAAAAGCGCAAATTTTCACCGACAGTTAAATCGCCGTATAGGCTGAACCGCTGCGGCAGATACCCGATCTGGTGGCGCACTTTTTCGATGTCCTGCGCCAGATCGTAGCCTACGATACGGCCGTTTCCTCCATCTGGCCGCAGCGCACCCACCAGCAGCCGGAACAGTGTTGTCTTGCCTGCGCCATCTGGCCCGACCAGCCCGTAAATTTCGCCCGTTTGTACGGTGAGGTTAAGGTGGTTAACGGCCGTAATTTCGCTCGACCCGTTGGTAAAACAGCGCAGTAAGTTTTCGACAACAATGATGGGTTCGTTCATTCTTCTCCAAAATCGACATCGGCAGGCATGCCGGGACGCAGCTGCTCCCGGCCATCGGCAACGGATAGCTCAATGGCAAAGACGGTTGAGGTGCGCCCTTCGGCCGTTTGCACGTTGCGCGGCGTGAATTCTGCTTGATCGGCAATCTGGACAACAGTGCCGCTAAACCGCTCCGTGGGGAAGGAATCGACGGTAATAACGGCCGTTTGCCCCAAACCTATCTTCCCATAACGATCTTCTGGTACGTATACGGTAATCTTCAGTGCCTCTAACTGACCAATGGTGAGCAGTGCGGCACCAGGCAGCCGCATTTCACCGGCTTCTACGGTGCGTTCCAACACGATACCGCCGGTGGGGGCAGTCAGCGTCTGGCGGCTGATTTGCAATTCCAGCAGGGAAACGGCCGCGGCGGCGGCATCCACCTGGGCCGCGGCGGCAGCCAGTTGTTCGGCCCGTGCCCCGGCCAGCAGCTGGTTCAGCTGGGCCTGGGCCGCATCCACGCCGGCTTCGGCCACAGTGACCTGCGTTTCCAGCAGCTTTTCCTGAGTCGCCAGACTGCTTTGCAGCTGCTCGGCCATTTGCAGCTGCCCATTTGCGCCAGCTAATTCCCCCTGAGTGGCAGCAAGTGTCGCCGCCAATTCAGCGGAAGGCTGCGTTTGTCGCAGCGTCTGTGCTTCAGTAAAAGTGGCGGTCAGGTCGGCAATTTGCTGGGTCAGGTCATCGATTTTGCTTTCCAGGTCTGTCTGGTCATGTGCCAGGGTGTCTAGCTGTTCGTGGACGGCATCAAGGGCGGCCTGGGCGCGGGCGACGGCCGTTTTGCCAGTGGCAATCTGTTCAGGGGATGGCCCGGCCGACAGCAGGGCATAGTTGGCCTCGGCGGCGGCTAGAGCGGCTTCTGTCTGGGCCAGCTGGCCTTCAAGCAAGGCAGTATCAAACTGCACCAATGGCTGACCGGCGCTTATGGTGTCGCCTACGTCTACCAGCACCTGGGCCACGCGGCCCCCGGTTTCGGCACTGATGTGGACTTCTGTCGCTTCAATGGTGCCAGACGCGGTGATACGGCCGTTGGGTGCCACTTCACGAACAAAGAAAAACCAGTACCCTACGGCGCTTAGCACCGCAATAATGACAATGACCCGTACAATCATGGGCGGTCCATGTTTCATTCCTAACACTCCCGTTTTTTGATTGGGCCAATCTTCAAGATTGGCCCAATCTTGGTGAGTAAATTTTAGACGGTTACTTAATCTAAACGTTTGCGGAACCGGGCAGCGGCTGCGCTTAACATAATCAGAGCGAAAACCGAGAGGGCAAACACTTCTGGCCCCAGAGCAGCCAGGCCGGATCCTTTCAAGATGATGCCGCGCACGACAATCAAATAATAGCGAAGCGGGATGGCATAGCTGACCCATTGCAGCACCACGGGCATCGCTTCCAGTGGGAACAAAAAGCCGGACAAAAAGACCGAGGGCAGCAAGGTGAACATGACCATCAACATGGCTTCTTGCTGGGTGTTGGCCATGGTGGAGATGAAAATGCCCATGCCCAATGTCGTCACAATAAACAGCGCCGACAGCGCCAGCAGCAGGCCAATGCTGCCATTGATCGGTATCTTGAAGAGAATGACCCCGGCAATGAGGATTTCCAGCATGTTAAAAAAGGCAATCAGCACATAGGGAATAACCTTGCCCAGCACCAATTCCCACGCCTGGATGGGCGTGACAATGATTTGTTCAATCGTGCCGTATTCTCGCTCGCGGACGATGGCGGTGGCGGTGAGCAGGGAGGCCAAAAATTGCAGGATCATGCCGATGAGGGCAGGGATCATGTAATAAGAGCTGACGAGATCGGGGTTGTACCAAACCTGGGTGCGCACTTCTACGGCCGTTCCCAACACATTCCCCATACCCCGAGCCGCCAGCCGTTCTATGGTTAATTCGGTCGCTTTACTTTGGCCAATGAAGGTGGCCGCGGCCAAAGCGGTGTTGGCAACTGTGGGATCAGAGCCGTCAATGATAAACGCTACCTGGGCTGTTTCACCGGCGGTGATGGCACGGCCGTAAGTCGGCGGAATAATCAGGCCAACCCGTACATCATTACTTTCGATCAGGCGATGCAATTCCTCTTCTGACTGTACATCATAGGTTAACTTGAAATAATCGGCCGTACGGTAGGCATCTAGCAGGTCTCGGGAGGCGGCACTTTTATCCTGGTCAAACACAGCCATTGGCACATTGCGCACGTCGTTTGTGGCCGCGTAGCCTAGCAAAACAAGCTGCACAATGGGCAGCAAAATGGTGAGCGCCAGCGTGCGTGGATCGCGCCGAATTTGAATAAATTCTTTACGGATAAGAGAAAGCAGTCTGGAATTAAACATGGTTGCTCCGGTCGTCGGTAAGCCGTGATCCGTGTTTGGTAATCAATAATTGCTTTACGCTTTTGTGCCTGTTAGAAACAAATCCACTACAAATTTTGCCGTTTCTGCCGGGTTTGTTACCGGCACACCATAAAACGTGGGGCGTACCACGGTAAAAGCAAGTATCATGCCCACCAGGGCAAAAGAGAGTTCAACGGGATCCGCCTGTTTGAGATGTCCGGCATCCATTTGCCCTTGCAAAAATTGGGTCAGCAGACGAAGGTTTTGCTCCTGGAATGAGCGTATCTGGTGGAAAAAACTGATTTCTTCCTCGTAAGAACTGATGGTATGGCGAAATATGTCCCGGTGTTCGTGCATGAAAGAGGTGAATGTTTCTGCCATCTGGTACAGAGTGTGCTCAAAATTGGCTGAGGAATTCAGTACCTCCTGCTGTAGGACCACGTTGGGCGAGATGCGTTCAACAAATGCCGCAATCAGGGAGGCGCGGTCGCCAAAATGGCGGTACAAGGTAGCCACACCCACGCTTGCTTCCTCGGCAATCTGTTCCATTGTTGGGCGCAGCAGGCCATAACGGCCGAAAACTGTGCGGGCTGCCGCTAAAATTCGTTCACGGATATCCGGTTGGCTGAGAGCCTCAATATCCAAATCTCGTTCATTGGCCAGCTGCCGCAGCAATGTTTCTTTGTTACCCACGCGCCGGTAGATGGTGGCGCGAGAAAGCCGGGTTTGGGCAACCAATTGCTCCATGGTAAAGGCATCACCGTGGGAATTGAGGAGGGCAACGGCCGTATCCAATATCAGCCGGGTGGTATCATTTTTTGAATGAGATGACATGATTGAGTATTGTATCTATCGTCTCGTTTCTTTCAAGTCCCAATTTGCCTTACGGTGGTAGTTGATTGGGTTTAAGGAATGCTGTTTTGGGGCATACGGCCGTAATGCACCACCACCGCGCTTGCATTATAATTGCTCGTCTTTATCAATCGTCAGCCCCTTACTCCCTGAGGACCGCGATGAAATTTGATCTCACCCTGCTTTCCCACGATTTGCACCAGATGACCCACCTGGCCCAAACGGCCGAATCGCTCGGCTTCGACGGCTTATGGACGGCCGAAACCAACCACGATCCCTTTTTCCCCCTGCTGCTCAGCGCCGAGCACACGCAAAATTTGCAGTTGGGCACCGGCATCGCCGTCGCCTTCCCCCGTACGCCCGCCATTTTGGCGCAGATGGCCTGGGATTTGGCCAAGTTCAGTGACGGCCGTTTCCTCCTCGGTCTCGGTACGCAGGTGAAGGCGCACAACCGGCTGCGGCTGGGCGCGCCATGGGACAAGCCGCTCAAGCAGATGCGCGAGACGATTTTGGCCACCCGCGCCTTTTGGGATTGCTGGCAAAACGGCACCCCGCTGGACTTTGTCGGCGAATACTTTAAGCTCCAGCTGATGACCCCGTTTTTCAACCCCGGACCCATCGAACACCCGCACATTCCCATCTACATCGCCGCCGTGAACGAAGGCATGCTGCGCCTGGCGGGTGAGCTGTGCGAAGGCGTACACATCCACGCGCTGCATTCAGTGAAGTACCTGGAAGAGTTTGCCCTGCCGCACATCGAGGCTGGCTTGCACAAAAACGGCCGTTCCCGCGCCGACATTTCCTTGAATACGGCCGTCTTCGCCATCCCCACCGACGATCCCGCCTACGAAAAATGGGCCGAAGCCCACGTTAAGCAGCAAATTTCTTTCTATTTGAGCACCCCCGCTTACCGGGTGTTGGCGGAACTGCATGGCTGGGAGGAAACGGCCGTGCAGCTCAGCCAGATGGCCCGCGGCAATCAGTGGGCGCACATGCCCGGCCTCATCAACGATAACATCCTCGACGTCATGGCCGTGCGCGGCACCTGGGCGGAACTGCCGCGAATCATCCACAATAAATACGGCCCGCTGCTCGACCGCGTCAGCTACTACCTACCCTTCATCCCCGGCGAAAACGAATCCGGTTGGCAGGCAACCTTAGAAGGGTTTGCCAGTTTGCGAGTTGCGAGTTGCGAGTAAAAGTGGGAGGAATCATGAGTAAGCCGTTGAATTATGAGCAGTGGAAGCAGAATGTTCATCCTGTGATTAAAAATGATCCTCTATGGAACTTTCTAGCGTATCAAAAAGCATTGTTTGCTTATGATTTGATGTGGGAGGATTGTGAATATTTACTTCATGATGAAAGAGGTAAAGCAGTTGCCCGGCAGCTAGCACGAAGTGTTGGTTCCATCAGCGCAAATATTGAGGAAGGATACGGTCGCGGATACGGAAAAGATTATGCTTATCGGCTAAAAATTGCAATTGGCGAAGCGAGAGAGTCACGTGGTTGGTATTGGAAGGGGCGCAAGTTGCTTTCAGAGGAACTCCTAAACCATCGTTTGACTCTAATTGATGAAATCATTGCTTTGATTGCTCCGAATATTAGCAAGCAAAGCCGCTTTAAAAGCAAATGACTGGCATATCGCTAAGTGAAGCTCCCTGTACTGACTCGCAAACTCGCATACAGGCAGACTCGCAAACTTTTAAGGAATAAACCCATGTCAATTTATTTCAGCGACGAACACGACATGCTGCGCCAGACGGTGCGGCGATTTGTTGAGACGGAAATCAATCCAAATGTAGAAGCGTGGGAAGACGGCCGTACTTTCCCCGCCCACGACCTCTTCAAAAAGATGGGCGACCTGGGCCTGCTGGGTATCACCTACCCGGAGGCGTATGGCGGGATGGGGCTGGATTATTGGTACCAGGTGGTGATGTTGGAGGAGATTGGTAAGGCCAACTGCGCGGGCGTGCCCATGGCCATCGCCGTGCAGACCGATATGGCGACGCCAGCCCTGGCGGAGTTTGGCACCCCCTGGCAGAAGGAGACGTTTTTGCAACCGGCGGTGGCGGGAACGGCCGTCTTCTCCATTGCCGTCAGTGAACCAGACGCCGGGTCCGACGTCGCCGCCATCCAGACTCGCGCCGTGGCCGACGGCGACGACTACCTCATCAACGGCAGCAAAATGTGGATTACCAGCGGCACCCAGTCCGACTACCTCACCATGCTGGCCCGCACCAGCGACGAGCGTGGCTTCAAGGGCATGTCGCTTATCATCGTGCCCACCGATTTGCCCGGCTTCAGCGTCAGCCGCAAGCTGGAAAAGCTGGGCAACCACAGCAGCGACACCGCCATCTTGTCCTTTGACAATTTGCGCGTGCCGCAAAGCTACCGCATTGGCTCTGAAGGCATGGGCTTTTTGCTGCAAATGAAGCAGTTCCAAAAGGAGCGATTGGCGGGCGTGGTGATGGGCGTCTCTGGCATGGAGCGCATTTTGCGGCTGACCATCGACTACTGCCGCCAGCGCCATACCTTTGGCAAACCGCTTATCGCCAACCAATGGATCCAGTTCAAAATTTGCGAACTGCTCGCCGAGGTGGAAGCTTTGCGCCAATTAGCGTACCATTGTACGCGCATGCTGGTGGCCAACGAAGACATGACCAAAGAAGTGTCGATGGCCAAGCTAAAAGCAGGTAGACTCGCCCGCGAAGTAGCCGACACCTGCCTCCAGTTCCACGGCGGCATGGGCTACGTCGAAGAATACCCGATGGCCCGCTACTTCCGCGATGCTCGCCTGCTCTCCATCGGCGCTGGCGCCGACGAGGTCATGCTCGGCGTCATTGCCAAGTATGAAGGCATTTTAACCAGATAGTGAACGGTAAACCGTAAACGGTAATCTGTAAACGGTGTGCAGTTACCGAATACCGATTACCGATAACCGAATACCGATTACCGAAAAAAGGGAGAAAACATACATGAACCAAATCCGCGTAGTCCGCTCGTTTGTGGCGGCCGATGCTTTAGCTGAACTCATTCAGGCTGAATACAATCTGACTGGCCCGGTGCGCTGCCAGCTCTTTAGCAAAATGCTGCGCACCCAGGACAACGATCACTACC
>CAUJGI010000283.1 GCA_963169155.1 Chloroflexota bacterium | reverse complement strand
TGTTGATGGGCTTTTTGTGTGGCGTGGCGGGTGTGGTGTTGGCATCTTATGTGGGCTACGGTACGATTGCCGCCGGGCAAGGGTATGAATTGGATGCGATTGCGGCGGCCATCCTGGGCGGTACTTCGACGCTGGGCGGTGTGGGCACCGTGTGGGGCGCGCTGATTGGCGCGCTGATCATGTCCAGCCTGTCCAATGGCTTGCAGCTGCTGAACGTGGCGCCTTCCTGGCAATATCTTTTAAAAGGCGCGGTTCTGGTTTTGGCTGTGTATGCCGACGTTACTTTCAAGAAGAAGAGCTAATTCCGGGTTGAAGGAGCGCATGATTGTTTGAGGAAACGGCCGTGTTACCAAAGTTGAGCTGGCTGGCAGCATTCACTTTCATCTTCGTCCTGGTGTCTTGCGCCAACCCTCGTGTAGAGACCGACGCCTCACTCAACGAGACCGAAGGCATGATTGCCGTGTTGCTGCCGGACAGCATTTCGTCGGCGCGGTGGGAAAATGACGATCGGCGTTACTTTGAGCAGGCCTTTGCCGGGACCGGCGTCTCCTACAACATCGTGAATGCCAATGGCGATGCCCGCCTCCAGCAGACCCAGGCCGAACAGGCCATCACCAACGGTGCCAAAGTGCTGCTCCTCACCAATCTAGACAGCGGCTCAGCTTCCGCCATTATTGCCCAGGCCAGAGAAGCAGGTGTCATTGTCATTGATTATGATCGCCTGACGATTGAAGGCCCAGGCGCTGATTTATACGTCTCTTTTGACAACATCGCGGTTGGCCGCCTGATGACCGAAACGCTGGAGCCAATCATCAACAGTCTGGCGGCCGATCCCAAACGAATCATCCAACTGAACGGTTCGCCGACCGATAACAATGCCACCCTGTTTCGGGAAGGCTATTATTCGGTGGCCAGACCTTATTATGAATCGGGGCAGTGGCTGCTCGTCAGTGACCAGGCGGTGCCGGACTGGGATTATCAGCAAGCGTTGGTGGTGGTTGAACAAATTTTGACGGCCACCAACGGGGACATTGATGCCGCGATTGTGGGTAATGACCGGCTGGCCAATTCGGTGATTGCGGCGCTCAAAACGCAGGGACTTGCGCCGATTCCGCTGAGTGGACAAGACGCGACCGTGGGCAGCATTCAAAACATCCTGGCGGGCTGGCAAACGATGACGGTTTACAAACCCATTGAGCTGCAGGCCGAAGCGGCCGTTCACGCGGCGATTGCTCTGCTGCAAGGGGCAGATCCGGCCAGCTTAACCAACGAAACGATTTTTAACGGCCAGAACTCCATTCCTTTTATCAAGCTCACCCCACTGGCCATAACGGCCGAAAATATCTCCCAAACCATTATTGCCGATGGGTTCCGCACCTGGGATGAGATTTGTGTGGGGGAATATGCCCAATACTGCCCGCCAAACCGGTAGTTGGAAGTAAAATTTGCCTCAGAAGCCGTTCCCCCATACCATTTCTATGCGTGGTGGGCACTTTCTATACTGCGAAAGGTCATAAACTGACATTTTGCCTTCTGGTTGCAAGGGGCAAGTTGCAGGTTGCAGGTGACTTTGCCAGAGTAACTTGCTACTTGCCACCAATTGCAATGTAACTTTATGGCCTTGCTGAGTATAGCCGCGCTACCTTTGGTAAACATGTAAAATTGCGCCCTTTGCGAGTAAAAGAGCAAGCTTGTGAAAGAAAGTCTCCAATCGCTGAACAACCAGCCAGCCGTACCGGCAGCGTCTTTGTCTACCACTGACTACGTTCGCAGTTATTTGCTGCGAGTGCGATCTGGCGAAATTGGCTCCTGGCCCATGATTGTGGGGTTGATTGTTATTGCCCTCATCTTTCAGTCGCAAAACCAAAATTTCCTCACCGCACGCAACTTTGTGAACCTCATCGTGCAAATGGCGGGCTACACGGTGATTGCCATTGGGGTGGTCTATGTGCTGCTTGTGGGCGAAATTGATTTGTCTATTGGCTATGTGAGCGCGGTAGCGGCCGTTTTTATGGTGTTACAGCTGCAAGATCCGCCGGGATGGCCGTGGTATGCGGCCGTTTTTGTGGCCCTCATTCTGGCTGCGGGCATTGGCGTGTTACATGGCGTTATTATCACCACGTTTCAGGTGCCGTCGTTTATTGTCTCATTGGCGGCCCTCATTGCCTGGAATGGCACTGTGCTGATCCTCATTGGCACGTCGGGCACCGTCATTATTCAAGATAATGTAATTGTGGGTATTGCCAACCACTTTCTTGAGCCAGCCTGGGGCTGGGCCGTAGCGATTGGCACCACCCTCTGGTTTGCGCTTTATCAGATGCAGCACTGGGTGGTACGCCGCCGTCAGGGGCTTGTGGAAGTGCCCGGAATTATTGTCCTCCTGCGCATTCTCAGCCTGGGTGCCCTGGCTGCGGGTGTGGTTTTTATATGTAACCAGGATCGCGGCGTGCCGTTTGTGGGTGTGCTGCTGCTCATTTTGCTCACGGGCTTCACCATTCTGGCATCGAAGACCCGGTTTGGCCGTTATGTGTATGCCATTGGCAACAACAAAATTGCCGCGCGCCGGGCAGGCATCGACGTGAAGCGGGTGTTGGTGACCGTGTTTATGATTTCCAGCCTGATGGCGGGCGCGGGTGGCATTGTGCTGGCCTCGCGGCTGCGTTCGGTAGATACGGCCGCAGGCGGGGGCAATTTGCTGCTGAACTCCATTGCGGCGGCCGTGATTGGCGGTACCAGCCTGTTTGGCGGCAGCGGCCGTGTGCCCAGCGTGCTGCTGGGCGCGCTGGTGATTGCCAGTGTGGAAAACGGGATGGGGCTGCTGCGCCTGGATGCGGGGGTGCAGTTTATCATTACCGGGTTTGTTTTGCTGATGGCCGTGTTGATCGATGCCGTGTCCCGGCAGAACCGCCGCCAGCCGGTACAATCCTAGACTTTACGGCTCTTTGGGATTTCCTGGGGTTTGCAACGAATTGACGCGAATTATCACGAAAATTAGCGTTAATTCGGGCTAATTCGGTGCAAAAAACAGGTTGACACCGCCAAATCCTAAAGACCCGACTTTACAAATTTCCCCGGAAACTCCTGGCGGAGTTGGAATTATTAGGGCAGTTTCCGGGGAAATCGACAGGGCGCAACTGCACCACGCAGCCTCAGGAAGGTGCTGCGCCTGCCGGGGGAATGGTGGGCAGCGGGGCCTGGCGTGACGGCCGTTTCGGCAGTACGGGTTTGGCCGGGTGCATGGCTGCCGCCACAACTTCACTCACTTTTTCCACCAGCACAAATTCAATGTCCCGGCGCAGCCGCTCGGGAATGTTTTCCAGGTCGCGCTCGTTTTTCTTGGGTAGGATGAACTTCTTGATACCCGCGCGCCGGGCGGCCAGCGCCTTTTCGCGAATGCCGCCCACGGGCAGCACCCGGCCGCGCAGGGTGATCTCCCCCGTCATGCTCACGTCGCGGTAAATCGGCCGTTTGGTGAAGGCCGAGATGAGGGCGCTGGAAAGCGACACCCCCGCCGACGGGCCATCTTTGGGCACGGCCCCTTCAGGCACGTGAATGTGAATGTCGGTCCTTTCAAAGAGGTCGCTGTCCAGGCCCAGCGCTTCGGCCTGACTGCGCGTGTAGGTGAGGGCGGCGCGGGCGCTTTCCTGCATCACGTCGCCCAGCTGGCCGGTGAGGGTCAGGTTGCCCTTACCGGGCATCAGGTTCACCTCGATGAACAGGATGTCCCCCCCGGCGGCGGTCCAGGCCGCGCCGGTGGCGATGCCGATCTGGTCTTCGTCTTGCAGCATTTCCTGGGAAAAGCGCGGCGGGCCGAGCAGATTTTCCACCTCTTTGGCGCCGATTTGGTGGGGAAACGGCCGTTCCTCAGCCACATCCCGCGCAATCTTCCGGCATACGTTGGCCACCTCACGTTCCAGGTTGCGCACGCCCGCTTCTTGCGTGTAGTCGCGAATGATCGTTTGCAGCCCTTCCTCGATCAGCTCGACCTCCTGGTTGGCCAGGCCGTGAGCCTCCAACTGCTGCTGCACCAAAAATTGGCGGCAAATTTCCAGCTTCTCTTCTTCCAGGTAGCCAGAAAACTCGATGATTTCCATCCGGTCTTGCAGCGCTGGCGGAATTGTGTCGAGATAGTTGGCCGTGGTAATGAATAAAATCTGCGACAGATCGTAATCCAAATCCAGGTAATGATCGGCAAAACTATAATTTTGCTCCGGGTCCAGCACCTCCAATAGGGCGGCCGAGGGGTCGCCGCGGAAGTCGTTGCCCAGCTTGTCGATTTCGTCCAGCATGAAGAGCGGATTGCGCGTACCGGCCCGCTTCATCGCCTGGATGATGCGGCCAGGCATGGCCCCGATGTAGGTGCGGCGGTGGCCGCGAATTTCGGCCTCATCACGCACACCACCCAGGCTGATGCGCACAAATTCCCGCCCCAGGGCGTTGGCAATGGAACGGCCGATTGACGTCTTACCCGTCCCTGGTGGGCCAACAAAACACAAAATCGGGCTGCGCATCTTGTCTGAGGCAATCTTTTTGACGGCGATGAATTCCAGAATACGGTCTTTGACCTTTTCCAGACCGTAATGGTCATTGTCCAGCACCTGGGCGGCGTGGGCCACGTCCAGGTTATCTTCAGACGTCTCCAGCCAGGGCAGCGACAAAATCCAGTCGATGTAGGTGCGAATGATGCCCACTTCAGGCGACATGGGCGGCATGGCCCCCAGCCGGGCGATTTCCTTGTCCACCTTGGCCCGCACGGCGTCGGGCAGCGGTTTGGCGGCGGCCATCTCGCGCACTTCGGTGATTTCCTGGCTGAACAGGTCGCCTTCGCCCAGTTCG
>CAUJGI010000282.1 GCA_963169155.1 Chloroflexota bacterium | reverse complement strand
CCTGGTGACGACATGATGATTTATGTCCTTTGGGTAGGTGCCAGCATCGCTGATACAAAAACGCCTCCAGTTCCTGTGTTTACTCTGAATGAATTTCAAACCATACTCCCATAAATTCCACTTTCTGGTATGATGGATTTCGTGAATACTGAATCCGTAAACAAGAAGCGTGTGGTAGTGGCGATGAGCGGCGGGGTGGACAGCTCCGTGGCGGCAGCCTTGCTGGTGGAGCAGGGCTACGAGGTCATCGGCATGATGATGCGCCTGTGGAGTGAACCATCCTGCGACGACACCGCACCCGCCAACCGCTGCTGTACCCCAGACCAGATGGCCGACGCGCGGCGCGTGGCCGGCCTGCTGGGCATCCCCTTCTATGTGGTGGACGTGCAGGACCATTTCCGGCAGACGATTGTGCAATTTTTTATTGATGAGCACGCAAACGGCCGTACCCCCAACCCCTGCATCGAATGCAACCGCCAAATCCGCTTTACCTACCTGCTGGAACGCGCCCTGGCCCTCGACGCCGACTACCTGGCCACCGGCCATTACGCCCAGGTGGTGCACACGCCAACTGGCTACCAGCTGCGCAAAGGGCTGGACCCGAACAAAGACCAATCCTACGTCCTGCACGTGCTGGACCAGCAAAAGCTGGGCCAGGTGCTCTTTCCCATCGGCGGTTACACCAAGCCCGAGGTGCGCGAGCTGGCGCAAAAGTTTGGCCTGCCCGTGGCCAGCAAAAGCGAGAGTCAGGATTTGTGCTTTTTGGGCGACGGCAACTACCGCCGCTTTTTAATCGAGTACAGCCAAAAAGTCAGCCAGCCCGGCCCCATCCTCACCAACGATGGTAAAGAGCTGGGCCAGCATGAAGGGCTGCCGTTTTACACCATTGGCCAGCGCAAGGGGCTGGGCATTTCGGCCAGCGAACCGCTGTTTGTGCTGCGCAAGGACGTGGCCCGCAACGCCCTCATCGTCGGGCCAAAGTCGGAATTGGGGCAGCAAACGCTGATCGCCCGCGACGTGAACTGGCTGAACGGCCGTCCCCCCCAGCAGCCCATCCCGGCGCAAATTAAAATTCGCTACAAGGCGCAGGCCATTCCCGGCGAGGTGGTCGATTTGGGTGACGGCCGTTGCCAGGTCACTTTCCACGAACCCGTTTTTGGCGTCACTGCCGGGCAGGGGGCCGTCTTCTACGACGGCGATGTCTGCCTGGGTGGCGGCATCATTGCTGATGGGATAACGGCCGTTGAGCTTGCCGAAACGCCCTCCCTCCAACTGGCCGACATTCAGGTGCTTTCATGACCGTTGCTGCTTCTGGACTCATCCTTGGTTTTTTGCTGGCCACGGCCTACGGCGCAGGCTTTCACGTGCTCGTTGGCGGCCCGGCGCGGCGCATCATCCTCTACCTGGTGGCCGCCTGGATTGGTTTTGCCATTGGTCACTTCATCGGCGACCTGCTCAACCTCAACTGGCTGCGCCTGGGCGCACTCCAGCTGTTCAGCGGCAGCGTGGGTGCCTGGGTGGCCTTGATCCTCAGCCGGTGGCTGGCAGGCGATACGGCCGTTGCCGACCCTGAGTAATCCTTGAACATTCCCACAATGTATCCACCTTGCTTTGAAGCAGGGTTATTTTAATGTTATACTAGCCTTGATTTTTCCATCAGTAACACCAATCAGGAGCAGAATAACCACCCTTGGATAGCTCGACATACACCTCATCCTCTGGCAGCCTGCCAGAACAAAAAAAACTAATTTCCGTCAAGCCCATTTACATCACGCTTGGCGTTATCCTGGCCCTGGCCTTCCTGGTCGGCTCTGTCTGGGGCATTGTCTGGCTGGCGCGCACCCAGGCCGCCACCGTCGAGGCTGTCCGCGACATCCTGCTGATTGCCCTGGCTCTGGAATCGTGCCTGTTTGGCATTGTGCTGCTCTTGATGCTCCTGATGATTGTGCGCCTGGTAAATATGCTGGAATTTGAAATCAAGCCCATCCTGGAAAAAACCAATGAGACGATGGGGACCGTGCGTGGTACAACGGCGTTTGTCAGCCAAAACGTGGTGAAACCAGTTACCGAAGCCCGCGTACAGATGGCTGGCTTGCGACGCGCTATCAAAACGTTGTTTGGCAATCCGCGCAATAACATACCTCGGTAGGAGAAAAGAAAATGAGTGAGCAACATTCAAACGATCTTGGTGCCTTTTTAGCAGGCTTTGTCATCGGTGGACTGGTTGGTGCGGCCACCGCCATTATTTTAGCCCCGCAGTCGGGCCAGGAAACCCGCAGCAAACTGGCCAACAAGAGCAACGAACTGCTGCAATCTGGGGGAGCCAGAGTCCAGCAAGTCCGTGAAACGGCCGGTTCCTACGGCCATGACTATCTAGAAAAGGCCAGCTCGGCGCTTAGCAGCACCCGCCAACAGGTTCAAGATGTGGGGGGACGTATGCAGGAACAGGCGCGGATTGTGCTGGACAAAGGAAAAGAACAGGCTTCCCAGCTGGGCAATCGGGTCAGCAACGGCACTGATGAGACCAACCAGGCGGAATGAGTAAATAGACGGCCGTTTCGCCAGCTTTGCACCTTACATTACAGCCAGGTTTTTTCCTTTACAAACGTTAAACCGTTAAACACTTGAGTCTGTAACCGCATACAGTTGTGCCAGGTACCCCTCACCAGGGGCTGCCTGGCAAATTGCAGTCAGGCGTCTCCCTGTGGAGTCGCCTTTTTGCATGTACCACTATGACCCAAATATCCCTCATCTCCATCACTGACCTGCTCAACAGCCTGCCCAATGGCCAATCGGCCAGCCAGGTGAGACAGGCGTACGAGTTTGCCCACGATATCCATAACGGCCGTCAACGAGACTCCGGTGAGCTGTTCATCGAACACGACCTGGCCGTTACCCAGACGATGAACCAGCTGGGCGTGGACACCGCCACCCTCGTCGCCAGCCTGCTGCACGACAGCCTGCTGCCGCACACCGGCCAGACCACCGAAACCATACGCAAAAAGTTTGGCGAAGAACCCGCTGCCCTCATCGAAGGGCTGAACCACCTGTACGATTACGCCAGCGAAGCCCAATACCAGCGCCACCGTGACCCTGAAGCCGACCGCCAGACGCTGGAGCTGGTGCGCCGCGCCGTCCTCTCCATCATCGAGGGGGACATTCGCGTTATTTTGATCCGCATGGCCGACTGCCTGCAAGATTTGCGCAAAGCCAGCAACCTGCCGCCCGAACAGCGGCACATCATCGCCAACGAGGCGCGGC
>CAUJGI010000281.1 GCA_963169155.1 Chloroflexota bacterium | reverse complement strand
GCCATGGTGCAGATGCTGGACCGCTTCGACCGCAGCGTCGGCGAGCGCAAGCTGTTTGCCGTACATGCCGTGCGCTATTTATGCGAAGCGCAAAAAGATCGTTCCAGCGACGAGATGATCAACTGGATGATTCACGGCGTGGCCGCAGGCACGCTGCGACCCACCATCCCCGACTTCGCCCTGGACACGCTCCCCGGCGTCGGACAAAAGATTGGTCGGGGCAAAGCCCACTTCTGGGCCGAAGGGGCCAAAATCGCCCCCGAGCTGCCCAATCGGGACAAAACCTACCACGAGCGCATTACCGAACTGTTAAATGGGGGTGTTTGGGACTGATCGCCAGCTTTAGATCATGGGCGGTTTTGTGGGAGGATTGTGTAGTTTACGTATTTTTTGTAAACTACAAACAGTGCACACAATCAAAGGAAAGGTAGAGCATGTTTCCCCACAATACCATCAGCCGTACGGAGTTAGCGCGCAGCACCCGGCAGGCAATTGAACAGGCACGTCGCGGTCAAACAATTCTGGTTGAGAGCTATGGCGAGGAACAAGTTGCCATTGTTGATGTTCTGGATTACCGGCTGCTGCGAGCGGTAGCCACGTATCGCCTTCAGCCAGGAACCCCGGCTCAGGATGCAAACGTCATTCCACAGGGGCTGACCGAGGAATCCAGCGCAGCTCTGCAAAATGCCGCCGACGCTGATCCCCAAATTGCGTGGGACCTGGTTGTTGCGGCCTATTTGGATAGCCAAATTAGCCTGGGGCGTGCGGCCGTTTTGCTAAAGCAACAGCGATTTGAACTGCAAGCCCGCTTCAACCGTTTGGGCCTGCCGCTGCACCTTGGGCCAACGGCCGTTGCCGAAGGAAAAGCAGAATTCACGGAACCCTTTCTGTAGCAGAGGCAGACCAACTATTAGGGCTAATGAAGGCCCAAGGCTACCGCGCCCCGGTTGAGAGCCTTCAACTCTATTTTGAGGGATAAGAGGCGGCACTGCTTTAATTGAAAAAACGGCCGTTTCCCAGACAGCGATGAGTGGGAAACGGCCGTTTTGTATGCGTCAGGCACACTCTAAGAAAAAGATAGTGCCACAGCGCAAGGTCGTTACGGAATTACCCGAACGATGTCATATTCCACATCGGGGCCGGGGGGTGTGCCGAAGCGGGCGTTGACAGCATAGAGCCGTGTGCCCTGGTTAGACACCGTCGTGGGCACGTCAAAATCATCGTCGGTGAGGATTTGCTGCAGCCGGGCGGCCGAGTAATCGCGGTTGAGTTGGAACTGCGCAATCCGGTTAAGCGAGTTCTGCACCACGTACAGCGTGCGGTCCAGGAGCAGCAAGCCATCGCCGCTGTTCACGTTTTCGCCGCCTAAATCAATCAGAGAAGCCTCACCCGTTTGCGGATCAACAAAGTACAGTTCGCCCCGGCTGGAGTGCACAATGATGAGCCCATTGCCGTTGGGCGTGGCCACGATGCCATTGGTGTTAAATCCGCCGGGCACAAAGACAAAATCGCCACTGAGTGGCAGTGTGGCAAACGCGCCAGGCTCGCCTGAGGCATCCAGCTCTACTTTGTACAGCACCGGCATGAAGGAATCGGTGAAGTAGGCGGCACGCGGCGTGACGATGACGTCGTTGACAAAGCCGCCGCCAAAGTCATATTCGGCCACCAGATCGCCCGTGTGGGTGTTGTAGATACGGCCGTCCCCAGTCGGCCCACCGGACACAAACAGATAGCCAGTCCGGTCATCAAACGCCAGGCCAACAGCGGGGGTGCCGGGACCCTCAATAAACACCTCGCCCGCGCCGGTTACCAGGTTCGCCCGGTAAATGTCGCCATCCGCCAGCGAACCAACGTAGGCAGTGTTGCCTTCACCAACAACAATGCCTTCCGGCTGGATGCCGTTGGGCAGCGGAATGACTTCTGGGTAGTGTTGAGCGAGCACGGGGGTGGCGAGTACGGCCGTTAGCACCAGCAAGATTAGCCCAATCACAATTCGTCTTAACTTCTTCATTCGGTTTACTCCTTCAGGTATGGTTCGTGACCACAACAGTGGATGGTGTTTTGTGGCCTAAACTAGTGGGACAGGGTGTTGAATCGGGTAAATGGTTGCCATGCTAACCCTGACAAGCAAAACCATCCGCCTCAGTGTAAACGATGGCCGTCGGCCAGGAACCAATTTTTAAGAAGTATTAACTAACCGTTGATTGACCTAATCTAAATGAAAACGGCTGGAGATACGTTAAATCGCTGTGACAGCTCACGAATTTGGCGGACATTGAGCTCTCTTTTTTCGCTTAAAATTTCAGAGACCACGCCTTGTGAACCAACTTCGGGCAAGTCGGACTGCCGCAAGTTGTGTTCCTCCATCAGGTAGAGTAACACTCCAGCACCGCTGGCTTCTGGCATTGGGTACTGGGCTTCTTCGTAAGCGTGAAGAATCGTGCCCAGCGTGTCTAAAAATTCGTACATGGGATGAGATTCATCAGTGCCAACTGCATCGATCAAATCATTCAACTGGCTCACCAATCGATCATAGTCTTCATCATTTTGAATGGTCATAAACGGCCGTAACGCAGCCCAATGCGGTTGAATTTCTTGAATGATGGTTGTCATTGTTTCCAGGCTCCTTTGTCGTATTCCGAATGCGTCAAAACGTGACGAATGTAAACTTTACTTCGGTTAAAGTGAATGGACGCAATCAACCTGTACTTATTTCCGGCAATATTGAACACAATTAAATCACCAACTTTATCAGCAGAAGGAAACGTTTTTCTCAATTCAGCAAAAGTAGCAAACTCGGAGCACTCTACAACCTTATACCAGCGAGCTAAAGGAGTTTGGCTGTCAGGATATTGTTCCCAAAATTGCTTGAGCGTTTTCCGTGAAATGACATGCATCGCTACAGTTTATCTCAAACTGAGATGATGCGCAATGAGCTCGAAGTTTTTGCAAGCTTATTAGCCAGAATAAATGGGATAGAGACTGGTGGCTAGCTGTTCCCAGCTAAAGTTTGCGGCGATGTGGCTTTTGGCTCCGGCAGCCAGGCGCGCCTGGCGCGTGGGGTCTTGCAAGAGGGTGATGAGTTCTTGGGTGATGCCGGTGATGTCGCCAGAGGGGAAGGTGGTGCCGCTACGGCCGTTTACCACATACTCCGCCACCTGCCCCACCGCCTCGGCCACGACAGGCACGCCCACGGCCAGCATATCGGCCAGCTTGACGGGGCATTTGGTGCGGTTGAGCAGCGTGTCTTCCATCAGGTAAACGCCCACGTGGGCCTGGGCCAGCAGCGCGGGCAGCGCCTCCAGTTCCACCCAGCCCGCATCGTCGATGGCCTCCCAGATGCCCGCCGCCTCGGCTTGCTGCCGGAAGGTGGTGGCATCCGCCTCGTACAGACCAGCCCCGACCATGAGAATGCGCAGGTGGGGAACGGTCGTGTGCACTCCGCGCAAAATCGTCACCAGTCGACCCGTATCAAACTCGAATAGACGACTGTAGACCAAAAGCGTCGGGGGTGAAGGGG
>CAUJGI010000280.1 GCA_963169155.1 Chloroflexota bacterium | reverse complement strand
CACATCTGGTCACGCATCACGTTTCACGTTTCACGGGCTGTCAACCCCATAAATTCCCGAAGAGCCGAATTTTTTTGCCCACCAGTACAAGAATAAGCTGGTGCGGAACAAAATTGCCGGACTGCCCTAAAAGGTAAGGCAATCCGGCTCAATTTGCGCTTCTACAATCTAACCTTGTGGTTTAGCCGCCGCCAACCACGGGCGTAGCCGTTGGCGCTGCGGTAAACAGGGGATCCAGCACCGGTGCGGTAGGTGCCCGGCCCAGATCGTACTCGGTCAGAGTCAGGTTGCCGGTCAGCTGCTCGTCGATGAAGGCGGCCAGGTTTTCCAGCTCAACCGTTTGCAGTTCACTGGCGGACAACGGCCGTTCCTCGCGCCCGGTCACCTGAATCAGATAATACTGGTTCGAGTCCGTACTAATCGTCCGGCTGATGATGTCGCTGGTCTCACCAATTGGCAAAGAGAAAACCGCTTCGGTTAGCTCAGCGCCCAGGGTGGTGCTCACCGCATCTTCAGTCCGCCAGACAATCTCTGACGCCTGCGCGGTAGACCCAGACTCCAATTCAAACGGCGTGCTGCGAATCTCGTTCCAAACGGATAGGTAATCCGACGCCTCAACCAGCGCCAACGCTTCATTGGCTTCTTCCTCGGTGTTAAACTGCAAGAAGAAGAAGCTGGCCTGTTCCGCTACGTCAGAAATCTCATCTTCAACGCTCAGCACCTCAACCAGGCGTTCGCGGTAAATCTGGTTGCGCACGATTTCACGGTACTGCGCTTCAGAAACGCCCAGTTCTTCAAACTGGTCAACCAGGCCGCTAAATTCTTCCTGGAACGCCTCGGCCGAAACGGCCGTTGCCGTGGGCAGCGGCGTGCTGGTGGGGCCAACCGTCACGGTCGGTGCGGGTGTGTTGGTCGGGATCACTTCGGTGATAACGGCCGTGGGCAGCGGCGTTATCGAAGGTGTCGGCTGAATCGTGGCCGTGGCGGTCGGCAGAGGCGTCGGCAACTCCCCGCCAAAAAAGTTAAAAGTCTGTCCAATTTCGGCATCTACATCGGCATCGGTCACGGTAATACCGCGATCCTCAGCCGCCTGACGAATGACCGTTTCGTCAATCATCTGGTTCAACGCGCTTTGGCCCAACACTTCCGGTTGGAGCAGTTCGTTGATGACGCTGCCCGCAAACTGCTGCACCACACCAACGTTGCCCTGGAACGCCTCCAGCTGATTTTCCAGCAAGATGATGCGCTGGGCACGCTCAAACCGGACGCGGTCTTGCCACTCACTCAGCGTAATCTCTTCGCCGTTTACAATAGCTACGGCCCGACCCGGGGCAATGACCAGCTCATTGATGGCCGCTGCCAGGAAAAGCAGCAGCAGCAAACCACCCACCACCGCCACGCCCAGGCGAATCTGCCGGGTCTGCTGCGCCTGTTTACGCGCCAGCAGCACCTCTTTGCGGGACTGCCGCTGGGCTTCGGTTGTTGTTGTCTCTGTTTTTTTTGCCATAGTTCTTTGTCGCTCCAATGAACCCTGCTGACCAGAAAAATCCCCCCAGAAACCAACAGGCTTCCAGGAGGATGTGATCAGAGTCTCATGGTATCAATTTGATGGCGCTTATTCGTCCGCGAAGGGCAGCAAAGCGATGTGACGGGCCCGTTTGATAGCCACAGCCAGGGCACGCTGATGTTTGGCGCAGGTACCAGTCTGGCGGCGGGGACGGATACGGCCGTATTCATTCACATATCGGCTCAACATCTCGTGCTGCTTGTAATCAATAATCTTCACGCCGTCCGCACAAAAGTTGCAGGACCGCTTTCTTTTGGGTGTTCTTGTATTTGGTGAACGCATCTCAAATCCTCTTTAACTTAAAAAAGCGGGTTTCCCCGAAACAAAACAGTTAAACAGCGCCCTCGGCCAGGGCAATCAGCTCATGGGCAATCACTTCGGTGCGAAAATGCTTGCGCCCGCTGCTGTCATCCCAACTACGCGTTTGCAGCCGCCCTTCCACATAAACCTGCTGGCCATGCGCCAGGCGCTTGCTGCTAATGTCGGCCAGGCTGCCCCAGGCAACCACATTGAACCATTCTGTTTCCTCATGCCGGTCCCCGTCAGACGAAGTCCAGGCGCGAGAGGTGGCCACACTAAAAGAGGCAACTGAACGACCATTGGGCGTTTGCCGCACTTCTGGCTCACCATCAACCCAACCAATAATCATTACCTTGTTCAGCCCCTTGTTCATGACACACTCCCAACAATGAGGGGGAATTTCCCGTTAGTTCATTTGTAAAATAATTGGCCGGTCTGGTTCAAAGCCACTGCACAGCCTCGATAAGTAAAATCAAACCAGATTAGCCCGCAAATTACTTTTTTTACGCTTCTTCTTTGCGCACAATCATGTAGCGCAGAATATCGTCGGTGTACTGCATGTTCCGCTCGATGTCATTCAGGCGCTCGGAGTCCAGCCTGGCATCAAACAGAATATAGTACCCTTCTTTATGCTTGCGGATGGGATACGCCAAACGACGTTGGCCCCACACGTTTGCCTGCGGCTTGTCAGCCTCGGCATCCCCATGGGTTAACCAACCAGAAACACGCTGGGTTAAAGCGGTGCGTGCCTCCTCATCTAAACTTGACTGAAAAATAACGGTAACTTCGTACTCGCGCACGTTGCCTACCTCCTTTCCTTGGAATTACTCTGGCGAGCTCTGCCCTTAATTCTTGACTAAGAGCGGAAAGCAGCAGATGTATAAAATTTTTGCTGTGCAACGGTGGAGGATAATAGCAGACCTGCCAATTTTTGCCAACCTGACAGAGTTTCAGGCTGCGGTTATAATGACCGCCTATGAATTCAAAAACCAATCGAGTGACGCGGGTGACCAAAGTATGGCTGCTTTTGTTCTGCATAGCGCTGCTGCCGCTGCTGTTTAGAACAGCAAAGAATACGCCAGAAGCGGCCGCCCAGGGGCAAACGCGGCTGGTGCTGGCTTTTTACTACGCCTGGTACAGCCCCGGCAATTTTGGCCCCGGCCTGACCCCTTTCCAGCCGGTGACCCCCTACTTTTCCACCGACACCGGCACCATTCAGCGCCAGGTGAACGAGGCGCAGTCGGCGGGCATTGATGGCTTTGTGCAGAGCTGGTACGGGCCGGAAACGGTCAATAACCAGACGGAACCCAATTTCCAGGCGCTGCTGAACATTGCCTCGGCCGTGGGGTTTAAAGCGGCCGTTGATTTTGAAACCGCCGGCCCCTTCTTCGCTAACAACGACGACCGGATCAACGCGCTGCGGGCGCTGCTGAGCACCCATGCCAACCATCCCGCTTACCTGCGCGTGGACGGCAAGCCGGTCATTTTCTTTTGGGCCAACTGGATTTTGTCCCCTGCCGAGTGGGTGACAATTCGCACCACGGTGGACCCGGACCGCAACAGCATCTGGATTGCCGAAGGCGGCGACACCACCTACCTGGACGCCTTCGATGGGCTGCATTTGTACAACATTGCCTGGTCGGGTAATCCAGCGGGAACGGCCGCTACCTGGGCGGCCAACACGCGAGCCGCGGCGGCCACCTATGGCGGCTACAAATATTGGGTCGGTACAGCCATGCCCGGCTGGAATGCCGATCTGGTTGGTTCCAGCACCCCCCCACGCGACCGGGCCAATGGCGATTTTTACCGCTCAACCTTTGGCGGTGCGGCGGCCAGTTCACCCGATATGCTCATCATCACCTCGTTTAACGAGTGGAAGGAAGGCAGCCAGATTGAACCCAGCGTGGAGTACGGCAATTTCTATTTGCAGCTCACGGCCGAATTAAGCGCCGCCTACAAAAATGGCAGCATTGCCGCGCCACCACCACCCACGGCCCTGCCCACCGCTGATCCCAACATCCCGCCCACGGCGACCTTCACCCCTGGACCATCGCCCACCCCGGGGCCACCCACCGTGACGCCATCACCCCTGCCGTCACCCACACCGCTGGCTTCACCAACGGCGCAGCCAGACGGCCGTATCCTCTACACCGTCCAGCCCGGCGACACGCTCATCACCCTGGCCGACCAGTTTGACGCCGCTCTGGAAGATTTGTACGCCTGGAACAATTTGCTGCCCAACAGCCTGCTGTCCGTGGGGCAGACGCTCATCATTGGCTACACAATTCTGCCCGATGGCTCCACACCGCTGGCCGGTTTCCCCGATGCGCGCGTCAAGCCAGACGGCCAGATTGTGCACGTGGTGGGCAGCGGTGATACCCTGCTGCTGATCGCCGCCGTTTATGGGTTGACGTTGGACGAGCTGTATACAATCAGCGGGCTGGCTGAAGGGGCGCTGCTGCAATTGGGCCAGGAAGTGGTGGTTGGCAGTCGGCCGCGGCCCGCCACCATTGGCGGCTCGTCGGAAGACCCGGAAGTGGGGCTGCGCGTGGCAGAAGAAACGGTGATCGCTTCACCTAAAGCAACGGCCGGTCCCCCCAACACCCCCGCCCCGACCAACACGGCCATCATACCGCCAACGGCCGTACCGACGGTCACGGCAACGGCCGTCGCACCAGCCCAAGAAGTGGCCGCCGTGGCTACCCCTCTCGCCGCCGCCCAACCCGACCCCATCGCGCAAACCAGCAGTCTACTCTGGCTGCTCTTTGGCGCCGTCGCTGTGCTCCTGGTGGCCAGCGGGGCGCTTATTTTGGTGGCCCGCCGGAAATGAAGTTAATGAGTAATTGGGTAATTCAGGACCCAATTACCCAATTACCTAATCTCCCCCTTTAATCAGCGCCACATCAATCGCTTCAGCCAGCGTGCGGCAGCCGATGAGCCCGAGGCCCTGGGGCGGCTCGGTCAGGCGGCGCTGGGCGGTTTTGGGGATGACGCAGCGCTTAAAGCCGAGCTTCAGCGCCTCTTTCAGGCGGGCTTCCAGCTGGCTCACCGCGCGCAGTTCACCGCTCAACCCCACTTCCCCCACAAAAGCCATGTCGGCGTGCACCGCCTCATCCTTCACGCTGCTGGCGATGGCAACAGCGATGGCCAGGTCGGCGGCTGGTTCGTCAATTTGCAGCCCGCCAATGACGTTGACAAACACATCTTTTTCATGCAAGGAGGCACGAACACGGCGGGAGAGTACGGCCGTAATCAGCAGCAGCCGGTTGTAATCGATGCCGTTGGCGGTGCGGCGCGGGTT
>CAUJGI010000279.1 GCA_963169155.1 Chloroflexota bacterium | reverse complement strand
CCAGATACAGCGACTATCTGACCGCCCATTCTGCACCGGACACAACTGGCGTGATGATAGAGCTGGAGGCGGAACGTCCGTCGTATAAAAATGATACGGCCGTACGCCCCATTAACAGCCGCAGTTTGGTCGTCACCCCGTACGACACCTACCAGCTCCGGCTCAACACCCTGGGCGGGGAAGATTGGTACCGCAGCGGCAGCACCGTTAATTATGAATTCACCGTGCCCGCAGACGGCATGTACCACATCACCATGCGCGCCCAGCAAAACGTGAAGAGCAACTTCACCGTTTTCCGGCGCATCAGCCTCAACGGCGACGTGCTGTTTGAGGAGCTGAACGAAGTGCCCTTTAACGCCACCTCAGACTGGACCAACAAAACGCTTGGGGAGGGGGCGTCGTCAGACGGCGACTTGCCCTATAAAATTTACCTGGAAAAAGGGGTCAACGTGCTGGGCATCGAGGCTATCAATTCGCCCTACCACTCGGCCATTGAGAAGATTCAGAAGGTGCTGCTGGATATCAACGATCTCTCTCTGGAAATTAAGCGGCTTACCGGCAATCAGGTGGATCCGTTTAAGGAATGGGTCATTTCCGACTACATCCCCGACATCGAAGATCAGCTTATTGCCATTGCCGATGATTTGCGCGAAGATTTGAACGTGGTAACGGCCGTAAACGCCAGCGGCGGCTCGCCGGAAGTGCTGACCTACCAGATGGCCATCGACAACATCCTCTTCCTGGCCGAAGAACCGGATGAAATTCCGGTGCGTCTGAACCGTTTTTCCGAAGGCTCCGGCTCGGCGGCGCAGCTCCTGGGTACGCTGCTGCCCCTGCTGCAAAACCAGCCCCTGGCTCTGGACAAAATCTACATCCACTCGGCCGACATTACGCCCGAGCCAGTGCAGGTCTCCTTTTTCACCTCCATTTTGGAAAGCCTCAAGCGCTTTTTCCATTCGTTCCAGCCCAATCCGTACCAGTCGATTGGCGCCGAGGAAGGCGAGCTGGAAGTGTGGGTCAACCGGCCGCGGCAGTACGTGGATTTGATGCAGCAGCTCACGGATGAGACGTTTACCGCCGAGACGGGCATCAACGTTAAATTTTCGATTATGCCCGATGAGGCGAAGCTGGTGCTGGCCAATGCCGCCGGGATTCAGCCAGACGTGGCCTTTGGCGTCAGCACCAACGTGCCGTACGAGCTGGCTATCCGCAATGCCCTGAAAGATTTACGCGCGTTTGAAGATTTTGACGACACGATTGGGATTTATGCGCCGGGTTCGCTGTTGAGCTACATCATCAACGATTCCGTCTACGCCCTGCCCGAAACGCAGGATTTTTGGGTGACCTATTACCGACGCGATATCCTGGAGTCGCTGGGCATACCCGTTCCTGATACCTGGAACGAGGTAACTGAGATTTTGCCGGAACTGCAGCGCTTTGGCATGAACTTCAATACACCGCTTTCGGCGGGCAGCGGCACCAAGCCGTACCTGATGACCGCGCCCTACATCTTGAATCAGGGCGCGCAGCTCTACAACGACGATGGCTTTGCCACCGGCCTGGCCAGCGACGAAGCCATTGAAGGGCTTAAATTTATGGCGGAGAGCTTTACCATTTACGGCATGCCGCTAACCACGTCCAGCTTTTACGACAGTTTTAGATACGGCCGTCTCCCCATCGGCGTCTCGAATTTTGAAACGTATCTTAAGTTGGCAACGGCCGCGCCCGAACTCAACGGTTTGTGGGAGATTACCCTCTACCCCGCGACGGTGCTGGAAAACGGCACAGAGCTGCGCTACGCCACCGGATCGGCCCAGGCGGGCATCATGTTTGCCAACACCGACCAGCCTGAAGAAGGCTGGGAATTTATGAAGTGGTGGGTGTCCACGGAAACGCAGACCGATTTTCAGCAGCAGCTGATTTTGAACTACGGGCTGGAATATTTGTGGAATCCGGCCAACCTGGAAGCGTTTGCCCAATCGCCCATCCCCGACGAGCACAAAGCGGTCATTTTGGAGCAGTGGGAGTGGCTGCAAGAACCGGTGAAGCTGCCCGGCAGCTACATGCAAGAGCGCGAGTTGAGCAACGCCTGGAACCAAATTGTGTTTGATGGGGTGAATCCCCGCGTGGCGATTGACAACTCGGTCATCATCATTAACCGCGAAATCACCCGGAAAATGGAAGAGTTTGGCTACCTGGAAAACGGCGCCAGGGTGAAGGAGTTTACAATTCCCACCATTGAGACCGTGGAAAGTTGGATGCAAAATGGCGACAACTAGTACATTAATCGAACAAGAACAGATACGGCCGCACGAGGACAGTTTCAAGCCGCAGGAGAGCAAATTCCGGCAGTGGCTGTCTAAAGAAGGCAGCGCCTATGCCTTTTTGTCTGCCTATGGGCTGATGTTTACCATCTTCATCGTGGTGCCCGTGCTGGTGGCTATCTTTCTCTCCTTCACGTTTTTTGACACCATCCAGGCACCTAGCTTTATCGGCCTGAAAAATTACATTGCCCTCCTGACGGCCGACGACATTTTCATGCGCTACGTGCTGCCCAACACGATTAAATTTGCGGTGCTGGTGGGGCCGGGCGGTTATGTGCTGTCGTTTATGCTGGCCTGGATGCTGGCCCAGCTGCCCAAGCTGCCGCGCACCATTTTTGCCCTGATTTTGTACTCCCCCTCAATGACCACCGGCGTGGCGATGGCTGTCGTGTGGAAAACGTTGTTCAGCGGCGACCAGAACGGCTACTTGAACAGCTTCCTCCTAGGCATGAACGCCATTCAGGAGCCGATTCAGTGGCTGCAATCGCCTGAATATTTGATGACCATCATGGTGGTGGTGACGTTGTGGAGCAGCATGGGCGTGGGCTTCCTGGCAATGCTGGCTGGGATATTGGAAATCAACCCGGAGCTGTACGAAGTAGGCAGCCTGGACGGCATCAGTAACCGCTTCCAGGAAATTATCCACATCACCATCCCGTCGATGAAGCCGCAGATGCTGTTTGGCGCGGTGATGGCCATTGTGGGCACCTTCCAGGCGGGGGCGATTGGCGTGACGCTTTCCGGGGCCAATCCCACGCCGCAGTACGCCGGGCAGCTGATTGTGAATCACATTGAAGATTACGGCTTTTTACGTTACGAGATGGGGTATGCAGCGGCCGTTTCCGTTGTGCTCTTGTTAATGGTCCTCTTCTTCTCCAGAGTTTCCAACAGGTTGTTTGTGAGCGATGACTAGATTGGTACTGAAACGCAGCAACAAAAAAAGCAGCCGATATTCCGGCATTC
>CAUJGI010000278.1 GCA_963169155.1 Chloroflexota bacterium | reverse complement strand
GCCCAACATCGTCACCACGACCAGAATCTGATTGACCAGCTTTACCGTCTGCCCTGCGCCATTGTCGCCCACATGGGTGATCGTTTTGCCCATTGCCTGGAAAACGGGCATGGCGCGGGCAACCTGCTCGGCCGCGCCACCAACCATGATGCTGAGGGTGCCTGTGGCTGCGCCTTCGCTGCCACCGCTGATGGGGGCTTCCAGCATGTGCACGCCCCGGTCGGCAAACGCTTTGGCCAGGCGGCGGGTGATTTCCGGGCTGATGGTGCTCATGTCGATGACCAGGTTGCCCGGTTTGGCGCCAAAGATGACGCCGTTGGACTGGAGCATCACATGCTCCACGTCGGGCGTGTCGCTGACGCAGGTGATGATGATGTCGGCGTGGCTGGCCACGTCGGCGGGGCTGCTGGCGGCGATGGCCCCCATCTCGATGAAGGGGTCCATCTTGCCGTGAGTGCGGTTCCAGATGTAGACCACAAACCCTTTATCGAGCAGGTTGCGCACCATACCCTGCCCCATGATGCCCAGGCCGATAAATCCGATTTTTTCGTTCATGTGCTGCTCCTTGGAGGCATCCGCAGATTACGCAGATTGACGCAGATTTGTTGTTTTATGAGGCAATTATGCGTGGGGGGGAAACGGCCGTCAAGCAACCAAAAGAAAGACCCAAAGGGTTTTTTTGGAACAGTGTGCTGCCTACCAAACCCTGTGTGAAAACCCTTTGGGTCTGCTTTGCTTAGTCGCTGCGGATGTCGATGATTTCGGTAATCACAGGTCCGATGGCGGCACGTACGGCCGTTTCATCCAGCCGCCGCACTTTGAACGTCACAATCCGGTTGGCGCTGGATTCACCTGAGAATTGGCCAAAGGCCAGGAAGCTGCCACCGGCGTTGGCAATGGCCTGGGTGAGGGCCGCCAGCTCACCCGGTTTTTCAGGGACCACGCAGGTCACCCGCACCCCCTGCTCCCGCGCGCCCATAAGCTCCAGCAGCATCTTGAACAGGTCCGTTTCGGTAATCAGACCAATCACATCGCCGTTATTAACGACGGGCAGACCACCGACTTTATTGTCTACCATGATGCGGGCCGCCTCTTCGATGGGCATATCTTCAGTGATGGTTAGCACCTCTTTGGTCATCACGTCTTTGACCAGGATGCGGCTGACCAGGTAGTTGATCTCCCAGATGCTCAAGCTGGTGGCGGTTGAGGGGGAGGCGTTGAGTAAATCTTTATCCGAGACGATGCCAACGAGACGGCCGTTTTCCACCACGGGTGTCCGGCGAATGTGTTCGCGCTGCATCAATTTTAAACAGTCCGGCACCGACATATCGGGGGGAACGGTGATGACCGGCTGGGACATGCGACGTTTAACTAACATGTGTGACTCCTTGTTACAAATTGGAAATAGTGCCGTAATCATATCCTATTTTTGCGGCGGCTGCGCAACATTTTTGCGCGTCATTTGTCACGGGTTGCGCCCGGCAAAGTTGTTTGTAGACAGGGGTTTGTCGTCGAGACTGCCGTTTTTTGCGAAAATACCCCTCATGCACAGCTACGTCCAAGCCCTACAAGCCCATCTGCAACTCCAGGCCAACCCGGCCGAAGCCGGGCCAATGAGCCGCTACATGCGCGATCAATTCCCATTCCTGGGGCTCAAAACCCCGGCGCGCCGTGTTTTGCTCAACACCTTCCTGGCCACCCACGGCCTGCCGCCGCTCAGCGATCTGGATCTGGTTCTCAAAGAGCTCTGGGCGCTGCCGGAACGGGAATACCAGTACAGCGCTCTGACCCTGCTGGACAAGCTCACCAAAAAGTTGCCCGCCGATGCCGTTGGCCTGCTCGAATACCTCATCACCCACAAATCGTGGTGGGATACGGTGGACTCGCTGGCCGGGCACGCCGTGGCGGTGCACTTCCAGCGCTGCCCCGCCGTGCGCGACGCCACCCTGCCCGTGTGGCGCAGCAGCGCCAACTTCTGGCTGCGCCGCACCACGCTGCTCTTCCAACTCCCCTACAAAACCAACACCGATGTCGAACTGCTCTTCAGCCTCATCCGCGAAAACCTGGACTCTGGCGAGTTTTTCATCCAAAAAGCGATTGGCTGGGCCCTGCGCGAATATTCCAAAACGGATGCGCAGGCGGTGATCGAGTTTATTCACGCCACGCCGCTGCCCGCCCTCAGCGCCCGCGAAGGGCTGAAATGGCTGCAAAACCAGGGCCGCCTTTAGTCAGGCATTCGTCCATCCTTTTCTCTATAAATTCACAATTCCATAGCTTACCAAAGGAACCCTTAGGCACCAACGCGATCGGCTGCACTTGAGTGCGCCATTTTCCTTGTTTAAGCGGTGGCAAGACGGGAAACTCAACAGGCAAAATGAACGCCATCACCCACGTTGGTTGTGACCCATTGAGGAAGGATGACGTTATGCAAGTGAAAATGATTCTGCCCGCCTTGACAGAAGCAAAAAGTCCATTTTTTCGACCCATTAAATATTCACTCTTTCCTCCGCTGGGGCTGGCTACCCTGGCAGCATATTTGTCCCTGGACGACGAAATCACAATTCAAGACGAACATGTGGAAACACTCAATCTGGATGATGCCCCGGACCTGGTGGTGATCCAGGTGTATATTACTTCTGCCCGTCGAGCTTATGAGATTGCGGATCATTACCGGTGCAGGGGTGTTTTTGTTGCCCTGGGAGGATTACACGTCACATCGCTCCCCGCGGAGGCGACCCAGCATGCAGATGTCATCTTTCTTGGCCCTGGCGAGGACACATGGCCCCAATTTTTGGATGATTTTCGCAACGGCCGTCCTGCCCCATGCTATCAATCCACCCACCGAACGCTCCTCAACCTACCCCCCATCCGGCGCGACTTGATCAAACGCCACCTCTACCTGGTTCCCAATTCCATCGTTGTTTCCCGAGGTTGCCCACACAAATGCGACTTTTGCTACAAAGAAGCATTTTTCCAGGGCGGCAACGGGTTTTATACCCAGACTGTTGATGATGCCCTGGTCGAGATAGAAAGATTGCCGGGCAAACATCTCTACTTTTTAGATGATCATCTGTTTGGCAATGTACCGTTTGCCTCGGCGCTTTTTGACGGCATGAGAGGCATGGGGCGGCTGTGGCAAGCGGCCGGAACGGTGCAGTCTGTGCTGCGGCCAGGGCTGTTAGAAAAAGCGGTGGCTTGTGGCTTGCGCAGCTTGTTTGTAGGATTTGAGACGCTCAACCCTGAAAATCTGCGTGCCCAGCGAAAGTTCCAGAATTTGAACCGTGATTACAACTCAGCTGTCCGTCGACTGCATGATCTGGGTGTCATGGTCAATGGCAGTTTTGTTTTTGGCATGGATGATGATGATGAAACGGTTTTCACCCGCACAGTGGAATGGGCCATCAGCCAGGGCATTGAAACGGCAACTTTCCACATCCTCACGCCTTACCCAGGAACCGCTTTATATAGTCGTATGGCCGAACAAGACCGTCTTTTGCATCAGGATTGGGATTTATACGATACGCGGCACACTGTATTCAAACCAGCACAGATGACGGCGGAAGCGCTAGAGTTAGGTTACTGGCAAGCTTACCGGGATTTTTATCGCTGGGGATCGATCTGGCATGGAGCCATGACCAAACAGGATTGGTACGGCCGTATTCGCCATGCCACATACGCGGGTGGCTGGAAGAAGTTCGAGCCATTCTGGGATATGGTTATCAAAACAAAGCGGGTGGGACACTCACGGCCGTTTCTGGAAAAAATCCTCTCTGGTTTTGGCAGATTGGGCTGATCTGTCTGCCAAAACCCCTGCTCGCCACGTGCTTTTTGCCTGTTAGCCCCTCCTGACATACAATCCACTGTAACCAAATCAACGATTCTGCCCGACCATCCCTTGGCCGGGCTTTTTCATGAAGGCCACAAATTCTCATGAGAAGGACTAGTAACAATCTGTATGGCTTTACAACCTCGTAACGATATTCGCAACATCGCCATCATCGCCCACGTGGACCACGGCAAAACCACGCTGGTCGATGGCATGCTGCGCCAAACAAATGTATTTCGCACGAACCAGGAACTTACCGAACGGGTGCTGGACTCCAACGATCTGGAGCGCGAGCGCGGCATTACCATCCTGGCCAAAAATACCAGCATCGTCTACCACGACATGACCATCAACATTGTCGATACGCCCGGCCATGCCGACTTTGGCGGCGAGGTAGAACGCGTGGTGAACATGGTGGATGGCGCGCTGCTGCTGGTAGACGCCGTCGAAGGTCCGATGCCGCAAACCCGCTTTGTGCTGCGCCAGGCGCTAGAAAAAGGGGTGAAGGTTGTCGTGGTGGTCAACAAGATCGACCGCCCGGCCGCCCGACCTGATTACGTGGTCAACGCCACGTTTGACCTGTTTATCGACCTGGGTGCCAGTGAAGAGCAGGCGGACTTCCCCGTGATTTACACCAAAGCGCTGGAAGGCAAAGCGGGCACCGACCCGGATGCGTTGGAGGATGATTTACGGCCGTTGTTCGACACCATCGTCAACTACCTGCCTGGTCCCATGATCGATCCCGATGGCCCTACCCAACTGCTGGTGACCACCCTGGAATACAGCAGCTACGTCGGCAAAATTGCCATCGGCCGGCTCACCAGCGGCACCATCAACGATGGCCAGCCCATCATGCACATCAACACCGAGGGCGAAATGATGCCCGGCAAAGTGACCAAACTGTACACCTTCCGCGATTTACAGCGCGTGGAGCAGAGCCAGGTGCAGGCCGGTGACATCGTCGCCGTGGCAGGCATTCCCGACGTGGGCATTGGTGACACCCTGGCCGACATCAATGATCCGCGCCCGCTGCCGCCCATCAAGGTGGAAGAACCGACCGTGCGCATGACCTTCCGCGTCAACGACAGCCCGTTTGCTGGCAAAGAAGGCAAGTACGTCACCAGCCGCCAGATTCGCGACCGGTTGATGCGCGAGCTAGAAAGCAACGTCGCCATGCGCGTCGAAGAGACGGACAAGGCGGGCGAGTTTATCGTCTCTGGGCGCGGCGAGCTGCACCTGGCCATTCTCATCGAAACAATGCGGCGCGAAGGGTACGAGTTTGCCATCAGTCGGCCAGAAGTCATTTTTAAGGAAGGGGAAAACGGCCGTACCGAGCCCATCGAGAAGGTGTTTGTGGAAGTCCACAACGATTACCTGGGTGCCGTTAGCGAGATGCTGGGGCGCCGGCGCGGCCTGATGCAGAATATTCATTACGGGGAAGACGGCACCGTTTATGCTGAATACCTGGTGCCCACCCGCGGCATTTTGGGCTTCCGCCAGCCGTTTCTTACCGCCACACGCGGCACCGGCATTTACCATCCCCTGTTTCACGCTTACGAACCTGTCAAAGGGGAAATTGAAACGCAGGAGTTTGGCTCGTTGGTCTCTATGGAGACTGGCCCGGTAAGCGCCTACGGACTGCAAGGCTTGCAGCAGCGCGGCACCTTTTTTGTTTTGCCCGCCGAAGAAGTTTACAATGGGCAGGTCGTTGGGCAGCATATTCGTAATGAAGATTTGGTCGTGAACGTGTGCAAAACAAAGGTGCTTACGGCCGTACGCACCGGCCCAACCGCCATTGTGGAAGCGCTGCACACACCGCGCATCATGTCGCTGGACGAGTCGATTGAGTATTTGGGAAAAGACGAACTGCTAGAAGTGACGCCGCTCTCGCTGCGCATCCGCAAAAAAGAGCTGCGTCATGAGATTCGCCAGCGGGATATTAAGCGCGCGAAGAAGGGTACGTGAGGCTGACAGGGTAACAGGGTGAATAAATTGTCACCCTGTTACCTGTTATTGATTTGCGTCGCGGGCGCAGCGGAAACCCGCACCCCAGTGAGTATTTCTGTTTGGATCTAGGGGAACTGGCGGTAGATTCAGTCGGGTGGTGGTGGTGATTTCATCGGCCGTGTTGACCCAGGAGCCGCCGCGCAGCACTTTTTCGCCGCTGGTCTCGTCATCATTAAAGCCATTGGCGGGCAGAGGCTGGTCGTAAAACTCTGGATCGTACCAATCCTGTACCCATTCGGCCGCGCCGCCCGCCATGCCAAAAACGCCAAACGGGCTGGCCCCAGTGGGCAGGCTGTCTACCCGAACGAAAGCTCGACCAAAGAAAACGGTTTCGGACTGCTCGGTATTGTAGAAAACGGCCGTTTCATGCAAAACTGGCGCTGCATTACCCCACGGATAGGAACGGCCGTCTGTCCCCCGAGCCGCATATTCCCATTCTGCCTCAGTGGGCAGCCGCGCCTCAACCGACTCGCAATAAGTAGACGCGCCGTGCCAGGTAATCCAGGTAGCCGGGAAGCGGGCCGTACCGGGACTGGGTTCATACACCCCCAAATTATTCAAAATATTAGACGTAATGGCCGCTACACGCGTGATGGCACAGTTGAAGCCGTCGCAGGCCTGGGTGTTGTTCCCCAGGCGGTTGAGAAAATCGGTAAACTGCTGCACCGTCACTTCGTACTGGTCCAGATAAAAGCTGCCCACCGTTACCTGACGCACCGGGCCGTTGTTCGCGTTCTCTGGGGTATCAGCCTGCCCCATGGCAAAGGTACCGCCAGTGATATAAAGCACCGGCATGTTGTCTTGTTGGCGAATGTAGGAGTTTAGCTGCGCCTGTAAGGCCAACTGGGCCGAGTCAGGTGTGGCCGTCGGCTGGTTGGGGGCGCTGGCCGCCGGTGTGTTGGTGGCCTCGCGGGCCAAAATCGTCGCCTGGGCGGCCACGGTGGCCAATTGGGCCTGGGCGGTGGCCGCCTGGGCGGTGGCCTCTTCCTGGCTGGCCACTTCGGCCCGCTCGGCGACCAGCGTCTGGTTGACGGCTACTTCTGAAGTGGCCAGGGCGTTATCAGAGGTGGCCATCGCCTGGACGGTGGCCGCTTGCAGGGCATCGGTGGTGCTGACAATGGCCAGACGATCGGCGGCAACGGCCGTTTCCCGCGCTTCTACACTGGCTCTGGTGGCTTCCTGGGCTACTGTCTCGCGCTCCTGGGCTACATCCTGCAAATAAAACAGGCTGACGGCCCCGCCAATCACCAACAGCAAAATCACGATCAAAGCATAGTTAAAGTTACGGGCGCGATG
>CAUJGI010000277.1 GCA_963169155.1 Chloroflexota bacterium | reverse complement strand
TCGTGCGCTCTATTGCCGAGCGGCACGGCGGGCGCGCCTGGTGCATCAGCCAGCAGGGTGAGGGGTGTACCTTTGCCATTTCGCTGCCGGTGTACAACAACGGCTACCGGCCCGCGCCCAGCCAGAGTTTAGTGGATGAGGGGGGGAGTCGGTAAGCGGTTGTCGGCAAACGGTGGACGGGACGGTTATCGGGAGAGAAAAGCGTGAAACGTGAAACGTGAGGAGAGCATTTTCACGTTTCACGTTTTTCGTTTCATAGCTTGTTTTGGGCGACGATGGCGAAGCCTCCGGCGACGTAGCGCGTTTCGTGGCCCCAGCTGCCTGGCTCCGCCTGGGCAAACGACTGCTGGTAGTGGGGGGCTTCCACTACGCGTAGAATGTCAAACCCATTTTCGATCAGGCCGTTAAAAATATCATCCATGCGGTGGCGGAACTCGATGCCGCCGTCGGCGCGGTGCTGGATGGTTTCGGCATAGGGCGCGGCGATTTCGTAGGCAGCGCCGTTCCAGGCGGTGCGGTGCACCGCGGGCTGGCTGTGCTTGACGCGGTACAGGCCGCCGGGGCGCAGCACCTGGGCCACCTGGCCATACACCTGCCGCAAATCCGGGATATAGGCCAGCGAATCGGCGTGGTAGACCAGGTCAAACGCCTGCCGGGGGAGCGCTGACAAATCACGCATGTCGGCCTGAATGGTGGTGATGGGGTAGCCGTAGTGGGCAGCGGCCGTTTCATCCCCATCTAGCTGTCCACGGGTCAAATCCACCACCGTCACGTTGGCACCGAGGAGGCCAAAAACGGCCGTTTGCTGCCCACCACCCGCCGCCAAACACAACACATCCTTACCGGCCACATCTTGTAGCAGATCGGTGGGAAACAGCTCGTACAGGGGTACGGCCGTAAAAACTGGCTCACCTGCCGCCAGCTGCTGCAAAATCGCACGGTCCAGATTGAGCCACGGCTGCGTATAGCCCCCGCCCTTTTGCACCTCGTTTTCCCACATAGTTTGGTTCGCCTGAGCAATTTCATCTAAAGATTTCATTGGTTTTACTCCTCCACACTGGCCAGCCAGTCAGCGACATCGTTCATAATAGCTTCGGGCTGTGAAAACACGAGAAAATGGTCTTCGTTGGGGTAAATGATGGGCGTTACGTCAATGCTGGCTTGCTGCATGGCGGCGACGCGCTGCTCCACATAGATGAGCGGGATGCGGTTGTCCGTCTCGCCAGAAATAGCCAGCACCGGCCGGTTGGCCCACGCGGCCTGAAATGAGGCGCTGTCCACAATCTCTGTGGCCATGACGGGAGAGAGAAAAATGAGGCCGCGAAACTTCTCCGGGGCGAGAGTGGCCAGGTGAGAGACGCCCAAACCGCCATTGGAAAGCCCGGCCAGGTAAAGATGTGCCGTATCGATGTTGGCGACTTGTTGGGCATCCTCAATGACCTGGAGCACCCTCGCGGCGCCCGCTTCATCCCAGCTGCCAAAGCCGTAGCTGGGGGCAATGAGGATATAACCTTCCGCCTCGGCCAGTTTGGACCAGATCCAGGTATACGCTTTGAAGTTGCCCGCGCTGCCGTGCAGGAAGACGATAGCGGGCAGCGGGTCTGATCCGGCGTTTGGTGGCACGTAAAGGTAGTAGTGACCGGTGTTAAACGGCCGTCCCCACAACTCGTCGTACGCCAGGTTCATCGCCGAACCCAGTTCCCGGAAGTTTGGATCTTGCTCCATCTCGTGATAAATATACATGGTAAAGACGGAAACGCGGCGCGACTGCTCTACCGTCAGCAGGGGATCGACGTAGGGCATCACGGTAAACCCCAGGTTGACCTGTTCGCTCTCGGGAACGAGGTTGGTGAGGGAGAAACGGCCGTACCGCCCACCGCCTACAAATCGATGCTGTACCGGGGCGTCTGGGCCGGGATTGCCGGAGGGGGCTTGCAGGAAAACGGCCGTACCCACCACCACCAGCAAAACAACCACATATTCCGGGGCACGCCGCAACCATTTGTTTTGTGCTCTTTGGCGAATGATGAATGACAGTGGCAATAACAGGGACAACAGGCCAAAGGTCGCTAAGAGCAGACCAACGGGCGTTTGTGCATTGAACAGCAGCCAGAGGGAAAGCGGCCCCACGACCAGAAAATAGCCGCTGTAGAGCACAACAAAAGTTAACTGACGAAAAGATGGCACGGTTCTTCTTATTGAGGCTGCGTTTTAGCTTTTTGGCAAGGGATCGAGCAGCCCAAGATGAACTTTGATGGCGTGCTCAACCTTCTGCATATCCTCGTAGCTTAATTTGCCCGCCCAATTCACAAGTCGCTGCTTGCTGACTGTGGTTAGCTGGTCAGCCATTGCTTTGCTAATTTGGGAATCGAATGTTACGACTGCTTCGCTCGGATAAACGCGACCGGTGTTGCTTGTCAGGGGCACGACCTGCACCCGGTTCAGAAATTTGTTGGCTGCATCATTGCTAATAATAATGGCGGGTCTGGTTTTTTTGATTTCTCCCCCAACCGATGGATCAAAATTCACCCACCAGACCTCACCACGGTTCATCAGATATATCCCCCAGAGTCGCTTCGGCCCATTCTAGGGCGTCTGCTTCGCGTGATTCATCTTGGGCCATCTGTTCATAGGCCGCTTCTAGCTCCGCATTCAGTACGTACGGCCGTACCAAATCCTCAATAAAGCGGCTGATGCGTCGAGGGCCGATCACTTCGTACAACCCTTCATAAACCTGTTCATCAATGCTAATGGTTAACTTTTTTTGCATGATTTGCCTCCCAAAAAAGCGCAGTACGTACAGTGTACGTATAATAGCACCTTGGTTCTGTCGATGTCAATCAACTGGCTAAGTGGGCAAGCTTAGCCAAAACGTCTTCAAGCTCGGCGGGAAGTTCGGCATGGAGGGTGAGCTCCTCGTTGTCAGACGGCCGTTTCACCTTCAGTACCGCCGCATGCAAAAAGTGGCGTCCCAGGGGAATGGTGGGTTTGCGACGGCCGTAAACCTTGTCGCCCACAATCGGGAAGCCGATGTAAGCCATGTGCACGCGAATCTGGTGGGTGCGCCCGGTGAACAGCTCGCAGCGGAGCAGCGTAAAGTCGTCGTAGCCGGTGATGGTGGTGTACTGTGTCTGGGCTGGGCGGCTGCGCGCCGACGCGCCAAACGGAATCACCGCCATCTTTTTGCGCTGGCGCGGATCGCGGCCAATCGGCGCATCGATCACGGCTGTGGGCGGCTGCACCTGTCCATCGACCAGCGCCAGGTACTGCTTGCCCACGGTCCGATCCTTAAATTGGGCCTGTAAATGGTGCAGCGCCGCCTCGTTTTTGGCAATCACGATGAGGCCAGATGTTTCTTTGTCCAGCCGATGCACAATGCCGGGCCGCTTTTCACCGCCGATGCCGGGCAGATCCGGGCAGTGGGCCAGGATGGCGTTGACCAGCGTACCGGTGGTATGCCCGGCAGCGGGATGTACCACCATGCCCGCTGGTTTGTTAATCACCAGCATGTCGTCGTCTTCATAGCGAATATCGAGGGGAATGGCTTCGGGCAGCAGCTCCGTTTCTTCTGGTTCGGGTAGAGAAACAGTGACTTCTTCGCCGCCTTCCAGCCGCAGATTGGCTTTGGCGGGACGGCCGTTCACTAAAATCTGTCCTTCCTTCAACAAACGCTGAATTTGGGTGCGTGACAGATCAGGCAGCTGCTCGGTGAGCACTTTATCCAGCCGCTCGCCGGGCGCATCGAGTTGTAAAGTTTGGCTGAGCTTATTCATGGGTGGGCTCCGGTTGGGGGGGAACGGCCGTTTCCAGCGAAGGCTCCTCCAGATGATTTTCCTTCGCTTCGGCGGCTTTGTGCCGCGCCTTCAGTTCACGCGATTCCTGGAATACCAGCAGCCCCAAAATCACTGCGCCGCTCACGATCGACAGGTCCGCCAGGTTAAAAATGTACCAGGGACCGATGTCGATAAAGTCGGTGACGTGGCCGATGCGGAAGCGATCGATCATGTTGCCCAGCGCGCCGCCCATTTGCAGGCCCAATGCCAGCCGCAGCAGCCGCTGGTTGCCGGGCAGCACAAAGTTGTAGTAGATGATGCCCAGGCTCACCAGGATGGCCACGTAGCGGAAAATGGTGCCACCACCGGAAAAGAGGCCAAAGGTAGCCCCGGTGTTGTAGATATGGAAGATGCGAAAGACCGATTCCAGGCTGGGAATCGGGGCGTACACCTCAAACAGGTCCAGGTTGCTCTCTACCAAATACTTCGTGTATTGGTCGAGGCCAATGGAAACGATGGCCACCACAAACAAAACCAGCTGCTCAGACAGGGTAGCGCGGGGATGGTTGGGCTGCTCGGGATGAGAAACGGCCGTTTCAACTTCGGCCGTTGGGATTATTTCGGGTTCATTCATAGGTGCATTTTACCAACCGCCCCTCAAGTTTGCGAGTTGAGTTCGACCGGGGCGGCGGTTGGTTCAGGTGTGTTTAATGTTTTTTCAGCAATAAAAACGGTGGCGACGCTGCGCGGCAGCGTGATTTGCTCAATGCGCAGCTGAAAACCAGCAGCCACAAAGCGCTGGCGAAACGGCTCCCACAAATCGGGGTGGGGCCAGTTGGCGGCGTCATCCACGCTAAACGCGCCGTCCCGCTGCCCGGTGATGCGAAACAGCCAGTCGATCAGCCGGTGCAGGTCGCTGCGCCCAGTGAGATGCCCTTCTGGCACGACGATGAGACGGCCGTTCCCCACCAACACCCGGTACACCGCGGCCAGCGTTTGCGGATCGACGATGTATTCCGTGGGGAAGGTGGCCAGGACGGTGTGGCAAACGGCCGTAGGCAGGGGCAGTGCCTGCGCCTGGGCCTGGATAAGGTTGGCCGGCAGACCGTGCTTTTGCATTTTGCGCCGCGCCCGCCGCCCCATAAACGGCGATAAATCCACGCCCCAAACCGTGAACCCTGCCTGCTGCAAAGCGGCCAGCACGTGCCCCGGTCCGTGGCCCAACTCCAGCACAACCGGTCCCTGCACAAACGGCAGCGCCGCCTGCTGCCAGCGCCGCCACTCGCCCAGCGACACCACCCAGCTCACCAGGTCATAAGTCCAGGCCAGCTCGTAATACAGCAGCCGAAAGCCAAAACGCAGCAGCCCAATCCACAAATTTCTAATCATAAAAACCTATCGTTTACCGTAGAGACGTTGCATTGCAACGTCTCTCCTTATCAAAATTCGTGCCATTCGCCTATTCGTCCTATTCGTGATTTCCTCTCCGGGTGCCGGATGCGGCGACCGATTGTATACTTGAATGGTTCATTGACGAAACCAGGAAAGGAATGGTTTATGGAAATTAAACGAATCGGCATCAACACAGGCGGCGGCGATGCACCGGGCCTGAACGCCGTCATCCGGGCGATTGTGCTGGCCGCCGTGCAGCGCGGCTGGGAATGTTTTGGCATTCGCGATGGCTACAACGGCTTGCTGATGCCCGAAAAATATCCCGAAGGCGGCCTGATGCCGCTGAATCGCGACACGGTGCGCGGCATCACCCACCTGGGCGGCACCATTCTGGGCACGACCAACCGGGGCAATCCGCTGGCTTACCCGGTGCTGGGCGAAGATGGCCAGTACCACGTCATCGATCGCTCGGATGAACTGCTGGACGCCTTTGCCGCGCAGAAGCTGGATGCGCTCATTGCCATTGGTGGTGACGGCTCGTTGAGCATTGCCGGGGCCTTGGCCGATAAAGGGCTGCGTGTGGTGGGCGTGCCCAAAACCATCGATAATGATTTGGAACACACCGTAGCGACATTTGGCTTTAACTCGGCCGTTTACTTCGCCACCGAATGTATAGACCGGCTGCACACAACGGCCGCTTCCCACCAGCGCATTATGGTGGTTGAAGTAATGGGCCGCTACGCCGGTTGGATTGCCCTGAATTCCGGCGTGGCCAGCACCGCCGACGTGATTTTGCTGCCCGAAATCCCTTATGACATCAACAAAGTGGCCGCCAAAATTCAAGAGCGTGAGGCACGCGGCCGCAGCTTTTCCATCGTTGTTGTGGCCGAGGGGGCACATTCCGTTGATGGCGATGTGTCGATTATTGGCCAGAGTGTGGGGCAGGCGGAGCGATTGGGCGGCATTGGCCACAAAATCGGCGCAGCCCTGGAGGCGCTGACGGGCAAAGAAACCCGCGTGGTGGTGCTGGGGCACCTGCTGCGTGGCGGCAAACCCACCGCCTATGATCGGCTGCTGTCCTTGCGTTTTGGCGCAGCGGCCGTACGTGCCCTGGCCGAGGGGCAAACCGGCATCATGGTGGCGCTGGACCCACCCACCGTGAACTATGTGCCGCTCAACCTGGTATCGGGCCGCATGAAGCGGGTGCCGCTGGACTGCGACACCATCCTCACTGGCCGCGACCTGGGCGTTTCTTTCGGCGACTAACTTTTTTGGATTCAATCAACTCGCCGCGACGAAGCAGCGCCGCTTAGCGCCTTCGGTTTGCTTTGCGAATTTTTCTTGTGGGATTATCTGTTTATGTCTTTAACCCAACAACGACGGGCTATCTATCATTTGCTGGATGAAACCAATCCGGCTGATGGCATGGCCGCTTACTTTGCTTTTTACCACTCCGACAACCGCACCATTTTACGGCCGTATCCCTACACCGCCATCCGGGCTGAAGGGTATGTGGCTTTGTCCCGCACAGGCATGGACTTGTTTCGGCCGTTGGCCACCCTGCGCCTGCCTATCCACAACCTGCAAACCAGCACCGATGTGATTTATGAGGCGATTGATGCGGGAACGGCCGTTATCCTCAACAGCCCCGCCCGTTACGCGCCTTTGCTGCATGCCCTGTTTGAGGTGCAGTCGGAAGAGCATTTGAGCCTGTACGTGTTACGGCCGTCTAACTTCCAGCCCATCATCAACGTGCTGGTGACGCAGGATAAAGCGCCCAACGGTCTGCCCCGCTTCACCATTCGCGACCGTGAGAACGACGTCATTGGCGCGTCGGCCACGCTGAACTGGCAGTCACCCACCTACGCCGAAATCGGCGTGGCGACTACCCCGGGCTACCGGCGGCGCGGTTTTGGCCGCAGCGTGGTATCGTCGATGGTGAACTATTTGCTGGAAAACGGCCGTACTCCCCTCTACGTGGTCGCCCAGAACAATGAAGCTTCAATGCAGCTGGCCGAAAGCCTCGGCTTTAGCGATACCGGCACACGCGAATTGATGATTGAGGCGGTTCTCAAACCCCGTCCCTGAGGCGGCATTCACTCTAAATTTCACGAGCTTTCACGCGATATTCATAGACATCCCTCTGCTTCAATGTTAATTTTTGTATCAGTACGAGCGGTACAGGAATTAAAGAAAGCGATGTATTGGTAATTTTTTGTTTGAGCAAAGCACCATAGCCCCTTACCGCTGGGGGCTGGTGCTTTTTGCGTCTTATACTCAACGCGGAGGTAACGGAATGGGTAAACGAACTGGTATGGTGAAATGGTTTAGTCGTTTGAAAGGGTATGGTTTCATCAATCCCGACGATGGTGGGCAGGAAGTGTTTGTACACTACTCCGCGATTGAGGGGGATGGCTACCGCAACCTTTACGAAGGCGACAAAGTGGATTTTGAGCTCGTTGACAAAGGTCGTGGACCGCAGGCCCAAAGCGTAACAGCCAAGCGCAGCTTTAGCCCTTCAGAACAGTAACCATAAGCGAAATTAAAAACTTTCCCCCTGTTGGCCTGTCCATCTGGCTGCCCACAGGGGGATTTTTGTTTGATGGATTGGGAACGGTTAAAGATTGGCTGCGGCCAGGTCGGCTAATTGCTTAACGGCCGTGTTTTTCCTCGTTATCATCTTTGATGAGCAGGTTGATGACGCTGCTGACAATGCTGATCACCAGCGCACCAAGGAAGGTGGCCCAGAACCCGGTTGAGGTAAGCCCCAAATCCCAAATGCCAGAGAGCCAGACGGTCAGCGACAGCAGGATGGTATTGACCACCAGCACAAACAAACCCAGGGTAAGAATGATAAAGGGGCAGGTGAGCAGCAGCAGCAACGGCCGTACCAGTGCATTCACCACCCCAAACACCAGGGCCACAATCAGCAGCGAAGTTGGGCTGCCCACGTAGTTGAGTCCGGGCACCAGCTGCACCGCTGCCCAGATAGCGACCGCGTTGACCACCAGCCGAATTAAAAAGCGTATCATGTTGAGAAAACCTCCTTTACAAATCAGGCACCAAATGGGCATTACCGACTATTTACCCTGTGTGGTACCTCCTCTACAATAGACCCTTATGACGATAAACTCGCTTTGCCAAAACTCCAAAATCCTGGTAGTTGATGATGAACACTCTTTAGTAAACCTGTGCCTGCTGATCTTTGAGCAGGCAGGCTACAGCGTTCGAGGTGCGTTTAGTGGCAAGCAGGCTCTGCAGATGGTAGGGGATGAGATGCCGGATCTCATTTTGCTGGATGTGATGATGCCGGGCATGGATGGCATTGAAGTGTGTCGTCGGATTCGCCAGCTGGAGCCTGCGCAACGGCCGTACATCCTCATGTACACCGCCGACGACCGCCAGAACACCAAAACCGAGAGCCTCAACGCTGGGGCCAACGACCTGATCTCCAAAGAAACTCCCATTTTCGACCTGCCCCAAAAAATCCAAACCTACCTGAACTGCTAACTGCCAATCGTTACGCAGCACGGTAAGTAAAAGTCTCAGGTGTGGCGGGGAACGGCCGTTTCCCGCCATATTGCTGCTACAGCTTGGTCAAAAACGTCTGAGCCAGGGCGCTGTTTTCCTTCATCCGTCTCACCAGGAAGTCGACCAGAATCGGGAAACGCATAAAGGTGCGCTGCATCCAGAAGGAGTTGCGCATGCTGGTCCACATATGCTCGTGGCACAAGCTCTCGTACACCTGCATTTTTGTCCGCGAGATGGTGTTGGCTTTTAAGGCATCATCGGCCACCTGGGCCGCCAGCTCGGCGGACACCAGGCCGTTGTGAATGCCACCCCCGGTTAGCGGATTGATGAACCCGGCGGCGTCACCCACCAGCAGCGCGCCGTCAAACACGTGCTGCAGGCGCTGC
>CAUJGI010000276.1 GCA_963169155.1 Chloroflexota bacterium | reverse complement strand
TCTGCTGGGTGTAGACCCGCCGGTCATTGACGCCGACAGCACCGACCCGCAAACCTGCAAGGTTTATTTCGCCTGCGCCAGCCACACACGGGCGGCTCACGGGTAATCATGGCTAAAAAGAACGCAGCGGGCGTCTCAGCGGCCGTTTCCCAGGAATTAGAAACGGAAACGGCCGTTCAGCCGCCAATTCTCGACGACAAGCAGTATCCCAAGCGCTTGCAGCTGCGCGGCCAGTGGTGCGACCGGGTAGACAGCCCCTTGCCTGACTATCCCGGCTGCATCTACGTGGTGACCAACATGAGCAGCCCGCAGTTTACGCGCTTCTGGGAAGCGACCCACGCCGCGCCCGAGGGCGTTGTTGAGCGCTATCACAATCTGTGGGATTACGCGCGCCGCCAGCACCTGGTGATGGAATGGCACGTGCAGGGCGTCAACGCGGCGCACGTAGGTGATGAGTCGGGCAAGTCGTTACCGGCCGTGGAGCTGGCGGGCTACGTCATCAACGCCACCTGGCCCACGGTAATTCGGGCGATGAACCTCCCAAACTTGCCTGGCAGGTGGCCGAGTATTACGCCTACTGCCACCAGCGAGAGCGAGCCGGGCGAGTAGACCCGGCAAAGGCGATTCCGTCGTGGGTGCGTTACGCACCCGACGACAGTTTTGCCGAAATCTACTACAGCCGCCCGGATGCCGTCTGGCCCGATCCAGACGAACCCGAATTGCCCTGGGCGTGGTACCTGGCGGACTGGCTGCACAGCCCGGCCGAAACGGCCGCAGCGCATTTTATGCAGTTTGAACGGCCGTGGCCTGCGTTCGCTGCGAACGCCGCGGACATCGAGGCCGACAAGCGGTGGAATCTTTTCCCGCTGGCGGCAATGGAATACGTGGCCCGCGCGACGCGCCTCTTCAAAGTGCCGGAGGAAAAGCGGAGCGATGAGGCCAAAGCGTTTATGACCGAAATTTTGGAAGGACTGGAACCATGACGACTTACGATTTAGAAATCCTGATCCGCACCAAAAAAACCGGTGACGATCCCTCCCCACCCCCCGATTCCGGCCTTAAGTGGACAGAGCTAAAAAGCAAAGTTGATCTGGCCAAACAGGCGTTTGACCAGGTTGCACAAGTGGCAAAGGTCGCTTACGGCGCCCTCAAGGAAGGCGCGGAGCTGGAGGCGGCCCGCGGCCGTTTCGATAACCTCACCGCGACGATTAACACCACGGGCGATGCGCTGCTGGGCAAACTGCGCGACGCCACCAAGGGCATGGTTACCGATGCCGAGCTGATCGCCGGGGCGTCGGACATTATCTCGCTGGGCCTGGCCAAAAACGAAGGCGATACCGTGCGCCTGGCTACGGCCGTATCCACCCTCGGGTTGGATATGCAGCAAGTCATTCTGACGTTCGCGAACAACTCCAAAGCGAGACTCGACTCGCTGGGGTTGTCCGTAGAAGGGGTGACGGCAAAAGCGGCCGAGCTGAAGGCGCAGGGGTTTGTGGGCGACGCCTTCGACGAGGCGGTCTTGATTGGCCTCGAAGAGAAAATGACGCTTTACGGCGATGCCAGCCTGACGACGGCCGGGCAGTTGGCGATGGTAGAAGCGCAGCTACAAAACATAAAAGATGCAGGAACAAGCGCCTTTGCGCAGGCCCTGGCCCCTACAGTCTCCGGGCTTTCCAATACAGTTACGGCCTTGAACGAGGGTGTGGCTGACGGCCGTTCGGTCTGGGACAATTTTAAGATTGTTGTTGGCGAGACCGGCAAAGCGCTAAGCGGCAGCGAGGTTGTCTGGCAGAGCATGATCGATACTGCCAAGGAGAGTGACGACCAAATCCAGCGGCAAATCAGCCACATGTCGCGCCAGGCCGAAGAGCAGGCCCGCGTCACGGCCGCCATCGAGGAAGCCAGGGCCGCGCAGGTGGCGGCTACTCAGGCAATTATTGATTACAGCCAGGCGGCCGCTAAAGCCGCCGGGATTGATGAAAATCTAGCCGACAAAACCGCACAGCTGGCCAACCAGACCAGCACAGCCACGGGTATACGCCAATCCGAAATTAACATGATCAACGCCGCCAACGCCGCCAACCAGGCATACTTCGACGGCATCGAGCAGGGGCGTCAGGCACTATCTGCGGCCTTTGAAGCCAGCGCCGAACCGGTTAACGAGCTGCTGGCCGCCCAAGGCGACCTGGCGGCCGCCGAAGGCGAGTGGGTCACCCGCACGGTCAGCACGGCCGGGCAGGTGAGCGCCATCAACGCCCAGCTGGCCGCTGACCTCTCCAACGAGCAAAAACGCGCCTATCAGGACATCCTCGACACGGTAGACGAGGGCAGCGCCGAGTGGCTAGCGGCCTACAGCGCCCTGCAGAACGATTTGACCGACAGCCAGCGCCAGGCGCTGATTGCGCAGCAGGCCGACCTGGCCAACCAGCCCGACCGCCTGGCCAATGTCTACACCGGCGACGCTGAAGGCGCTGAAGAGGCCCAGGCCCGGATTACGGCCGCCAACGAGGCCATCAAACAATCGTACCGGGAAACGGCCGCCGAAGCGCTGCTGGCCCAAAACGACGTGACTGAGGCCACGCTCGACACGCTGGTGGCCATTGGCTACATGACCCAGGACCAGGCCGACGCCCGGCTGGAATTTGCCAACACCACCACCGCCATCGAGCAGCTGGCGGCCAGTTCGGCATACAGCGCTTTGACGGCCGACGAGCAGGCCACAGCCCTCAATGCCCTCATCGAAGGCACGGCCAAAACGGCCGAGGAGGCTATCAACCTGGCCACTCAGACAACGGCCGTTAACGACGCCCTGAACGCCATGCCCAAAGCGGTGGCCAGCACCGTGACCATTCGTGGCCTGGACGAGGCTGGCAGCCGCATTGGTGACATTCTGCGCCAGCTCGATGCGCTGGACGGCCGCAGCGTTTCGGCCAATGTCAACGTCAACACCTCCACCACTGGCGACATCGGCAGCGGCGGCGGGGGAAAAGAAGTGCCGAAAAAGGCAGCTGGCGGCCCGGTTTCGGCCGGTAAGCTGTACCGGGTAGGGGAGGGGAATCGGCCGGAGCTCTACATGATTCCCGGTGACAATGGCCAGATTTTTAGCAACGAGCAGAGCCGGGCCATGATGACGGGAGGGCAGATCGTCAATGACAACCGACAAACTATCATCAACGCAAACACCAAAGAAGCTGCTGCGCTGGCTCTGGCAAGCGCTCAAGTTAGCAAGCGGGCGCGCCTCAACCGCTCGATGGGTGTATAGGGGAACAGGAATAATGGCGCTTGAATTCAGGATAGAAAACAGTAGCGGCGCTGTGGTTTACGACTTCTTGACCAGCGGCAATCTGCGAGTTGTAGACGGCAGCTGGCGCACGCAACCGTCCCAGGACGGCCGCAAAATCGAAACCATGCTTTTAATGAGCAAGGACACCCCGGCCAATATTCGCGCCGACGTGGCCACGCTCGAAAACGTGTTGCAAGATGCCGTTAGTTACCACTTTGACAAATACCGCGACCTGTCGTATTGGTTTCGGTGGGTAACGGATGGCGAGTCGGGCAAGCGAGCTTTGATTTTTGATTACCAGCTAAACCCGGTACCGGACTCGCCCGATCTGCCCAACGGGGGCATTACCCCAAACTTAGAAGGAGAGGCTAGTTACTACGAGCTGGCTATTACCAGGCACGCCGCCTGGGAAGAAAGCGCAGCCACAATCCCAGTCGCCGGAGCGCAAACGGTCAGCGGAAACGGTGGCGTCTGGAATCTCACTGCTACCAACGGGGGGCGCTTAAACGGCCGTATTTCGCGCTTTTACTGCTTGCCAAGTAGCTCGGGCATGGAATTTACGCAATTCTGGGCGGGTATGCGCCTCGCGCGGCGGGGCCTAACAACTTTCGACCCCTTATATGAATGCGAAGATGCTAATAGCCGCGTAGACGCAACTGTCGTTGCCGATGGCACCGCCAGCGGTGGTAGCTACGCTCGGGTAAATTTCGCCACTGATGCCACGCTGCGGCCGCGATTGACCTTTAACGTAAACGAAGGCAGCCGTGACATTGATGACATGATTGGCTCTTACAAGGTGCTGCTGCGATACAAAACATCTGACGGCACCACAAAAACGGGTGTTCAGCTGGTATCGACATTCGAGCAGCCGTCAACATCGGCGGCTGTTCCTTTACCGCCCGGCAGTTACGGCAGTGTGATTTACCCCCCTGCGAACACGACCTACAGCCTGATCGACATCGGCGTGCTTGAGGTTGCGCCATTTTCAGTCAAGATGGCTGAGGATGCCGGTTTGTCCATTGCCGGGCTTCGCTTTTCTATTTTTGCTGAGCGAATTTCCGGCAGCGGTAACTTGCAATTAGATTCCGTTATCCTAATTCCCCATGAGCATTATGTCGCATGGGACGCCGGGCTTGTGGGCTACCTGGAGGCGGCGGAAATCATTACCGACGAGGCGGATAGGATACAGGGCTTTCGCAATAGCACCAATGTCGTTGATGGTGTAACTGAGGTATCTAAAAATAACTGGGTTTACCCACGCGAAGGCGGCTACTTTGTCGTGGCGGCGCAGCGCGACGGGCAGCACGTGCTCACTGACACCGTGGGGCTACATATTGAGGTTTTCAAGAGATGGCAGACGTATCGGGCCTAGCCGGACGGCCGTACTCCCTACGTTGCTTTAGCAGCCCTTTAATGGGTGAGAGCTTCATAGAAGATTTCACCGACAACGCGCTGCGCTACCGCCACGCGACCCGGTACCTTGGGGGGTACTGGGACGCTAGCTGGTTTATCCCGTTTTCTGATCCCCGGCTGGTAGGTAGCTCACCGTTTAGGCAGCGGGCGCTGCGCCAGGCTACCGAGTACCTCATTCGGGAGTGGTTTGAAAATCGTTTATTTTACCGCGTCAAGGAATCCGCTGGCGGCTCACTGACCTGGCAGGGGATTATTTGGCGCATGGAGTTGACTTACGACGGCTCAAAAACCGTTAAAGATATGGAGGAGGTTTATAACCGGATCAAGGTTGTTTACACCGATCTAAACGGCGCGAAGGGCGAAACCAGTTGGTATGACAATTTGCACAGCCAGGCCCGGTACGGTGTTCGCGAATTGATAATTCCTATGGATAACGTAAGCGCAGCGCAGGCGGAGACCCGCGCCCAAACCGAGCTGACCCAGCTAGCCCAGCCTGCAGAAACGGCCGTTTCGTTCACCCAAAGCGATGCGGAAGATGAAATTTACAGGGAGGGGCTTGAAGTGCGCGCCGCTGGCGATATTTTCACGGCCAATAACCGTTATGTGGGATCGGTCTCGGCCGATGGCGCGACTGGCAATTTATCAGCTTTTGTGCAGGCCATTGTGGAAAACGACTGCCAGTTTTTGTCAGTGGGTAATATTCAAACCAACGCCGTGCAGGTTCGGCGCAGTTACAAAACACCCACACGAGCTTGGGATGCTTTGCTCGATTTGGTAGAAATTGGCGATTCCCAGTTTCGGCCATGGACTATTTACAGTCACGGCGGGGCACGGGTGCGTTACGAGCTGGCCAACAACGCACCGCGTTACGAATGGCGCGGCCGTAAAGCGGGTCTAGTTGACTTGATTGGCGGCGGCTCACCCTGGGCTGTTTTACCCGGCGTCATTCGTGACAAGACGCGGCGCTCGACACCGGCCGTTCCCGGCGCTTTTTTGCAAAAAAGCAACGATGCTTGGGTAGCAGAAATCGAAATGGCTAGCGGTTCCACCCAGCCCATTCCCAAGCCTTTTCGCCACGATGACGACGCGCTCCTTGAAGCATACCGGATGAATCAGCAATGGCTAGAGGAGGGGGCGTAGATGGGGCGCTTTCGATTTCTCGGAGGCAACAACGTCGAAAAGGACGCTGGTGTTCTTAGAGTTTACATGACCGAGGAGGTGGGGGCACCGTATCAGGTAAAGGTGTCCGACAATGACACCACACCCGATTACCTTGACGCCAAAATCACCTCGGCCGACGGCTCGGTGGTCATCGGCGTGCTCAACGACGCGGCCGATGAGGATTTGGACCTGTCGGTGTCGGTGTATGTGGCGGCCGAAATTGCGACGCACACGGCCGACGCTGACGCCCATCACGCCCAGGTCCACGTGTTGGCAACTACGGCCGGGCTGGGTGCGGATCACACGGTCTCTGGACTGACAGCGCGGCAGGTGCTGGTGGCTACCGGGGCCACAACGGCGCTGTTTCGGGCAGTTGAGGCGGCGGATTTGCCCACAGGGGCGACGCTATCTGTTTCCTCTTCCAACAGTGGCAACTCGCACGCCATCACCACCAGCAGCGCGGTCAGCAGCGCAACGGCCGTCATTTTGGCCACGGACAGTAACGGCCGTGTGCAGGTGCAGGGGCTGGGCATTGGCACGGCAGCAGCTGGTAATGCCCTCTACGTCAACGCAAATATCAACCTGGTAGGGGATCGAAACATCGTGGCCGGTGATGTTTCGATCAGCATGAACGATACCGTTGACATCATTTCTGCGGATGTTGTGTCGCTCCGGGTGCG
>CAUJGI010000275.1 GCA_963169155.1 Chloroflexota bacterium | reverse complement strand
TCAGGATACCAAGCATTGGTGTTTCAAGCAAAGCAAAATCCCGATATCTTCCTTGAACTTTAATCACCGGCTGAACCTGGAGCGGATCGTCGTGGTAGGTTACAGGGGTGCCATCGTGAACGGCCGTTACCCGTAAATGCTGCCACGTTGGCACCCATTCCCCCATACTGTCAAAATAGCCGGTACAGTGCCGCCGCATGGCAAGCGCTTTGTCCACCCCCACCACCACCGTCTTGCCCGCTCGCCGCGTGAAAAACTGGACCTCGACCTCCATGTCGCCAACATTCAGCCCTTTTGGATCGCGGCCAATGTCACGCGCGTAGTCCCCCTGATAACCGCTGTTGGCGCCCACTCCCCCGAGCATCTTCAAAATGTTGGCAAAATATTTATCGGAATACCAACCTTGCCGCATGCGGTCTATATCCAGCTTAAACACTGCATTGGTTAATCGTTTTTCGTTAAAAATCGTCATTTTCAAGACCCCTGTAGTTGTCAAAATAGTCGAAAATATGTTTCTACACGAATTTCCTTAATAGAAAATTTAAGGTAAATTGCATAAACCAGAGAGTGCAACTATTATAGTATTATTACCCCCCCCATTTTATTACTGAGAAGAGGAGACACAATATGAACAAAAAAGCAGTGGTTTTCTGGATAATTGCCCTATTCCTGTTGGCCTCATGTGGCGGTAGCGGTGAAGCCCAACCGGAAGTTCCGGCCGCAGACAATAGTAGCAGTTCTTCGACTGAATCAGAAGCCACCGAGGCTGATGAGGAAGGAACAACAGCTCCTGAAACAACTGAAGAGGATGCAACGGAAGCAAGTGAAGAACCATCTGCCGAAGAGAGCAGTGAAACCGAAGCTGCTGTGGAAGAATCCAGCGAAGAAGCTGCCCCAGCCGAAGAAGCGGCTGCTCCGGCTTCACCTTTTGGCGATCGGCCGATGACTGGCACAGACCCTGAAACAAGTCTGCCGGTCAACCCAGACTCCGTTAGCCCAGGTGATACATTTATTATTCGGGGTGAAATCATTAGCATGAATCTTACCCCCACCACATCGCCTGAATTCCTTATTCAAGCGCCGGATGGTCTTAAATTCCGCATTCGCAGCCAGGATTTAGCGGAAACCTTTTATGAGGATGGTGACCAGCTCCAGCCCTTCCAGTATCGCAATGGTCTTTTGGCTCAAGCCACGGCGATGTTGGCCGCCGACGCTGGCCTGTCGGACATTCCAACAAGTACCGATCTGGTCCTGATCAAAGAGGAATAACCCTTACATCTATTTTCTCTCACTGAAAAGCTGTGACGCCCAATCAACGTCACAGCTTTTTTTATTCGTATAGCACCGATTGACTACATAATTTGTGATCATTATGTTGATTTGTATTTGATCTTATGAAAAGTAATTGCTATAATGCCCCTAGTTTAACTTACATAATCTTAGATCAAGTTGTCCGATATTATTTCATCTGGCACTTTCCGGCTCAGCACTAACACCTATCTTTAAGAGCGGCTCCTCTATCGGTGGGCAAACGTATTTACTGCATACAAGGTACGTTGATTCCTACACGAATTTCAGCCCTCGATAAGACTCTGGGCAAAGCAAGGAGTGTGAGGCGATGGAAGAACAGCTGCTCGCCTTCCTGAAGTTCCTTCAAAAAGAGTACAACTATTCAAACAATACAATAGCCGCTTATAAAAATGACCTTGGTCAGTTTATGACCTATTTGCAAGGCCATCAATTAAACAGCACCAGAAATTGGCAGGCAATTGGGGTTCATGAAATTAACGGCTACGTCGATTACATGAAGGATCAACCGTACGCCTCCTCCTCGGTCGCGCGGAAAGTGGCGGCAGTAAAGTCGTTTTTCAACTACCTATATGCCAACCAGATTGTGGATGAAAATCCGACAACAGTGATTGATTCGCCCAAAGTGAAAAAGCGCCTGCCCAAGACGTTATCATTTGAGGAAGTTGAGCGGCTGCTAGAGGCCCCCTCTCAGAAAAAATCACCCAAAAATTTGCGGGACATGGCGCTGTTAAATCTGCTCTATTCCACCGGGATGCGCGTCACGGAAGTTGTGTCGCTGCGTTTGGAAGATATGGACTTGCAAAACAACGTTTTGTTTTGCCCAGGCAAAGACGCTCAGGTTCGAGAGCTGCCGTTCGATCAAAATACGAAAGAGATTTTGGAGAACTACATTGAAGAAGGACGGCCGTTTCTCGTTAAAGAAAAAGATGAAACCGCCATGTTCCTTAATCACCGGGGGCAGCAGCTAACCCGGCAAGGCTTGTGGCTCATCATCAAAGCCTACGCCAAAGAGGCCGAATTGAGCATCGGGGTCACGCCGCATACCCTGCGGCACAGCTTTGCTGCCCACAAGCTCAACCGAGGCTCAGACCTGCAAGAAGTGCAAAAGCTGCTCGGCCATGCCAATATTTCTACCACGCAGATCTATACGCAGCTGGAAGAAACGGAAACTCACGCCGAAACGGCCGAATAACCAACTTTTTTCATTTAATCAACCAGGCGAACAGAGACTGGAGCGTAGAAATTTTTCGGCTATGTTCCAGTCTCTCGTCTATTTTCAGGACAAGCCCATGACCACCACAGATATTAACCAAACAGTAGAAATGGCCGTCGCCACCATCCGCCAGCACACGAGCTACCAACCCACTGTGGGCCTGGTGCTCGGTTCGGGGCTGAGCGAGCTGGCTAACAGCATCCAGGAACCGGACATCATTGCCTATGACCAGATTCCCGGCTGGCCGCAGTCGACGGTGGTGGGGCACAGCGGCCGTTTGGTCATTGGCCAGATGGAAGGCAAAACGGTGCTGGTGCAGCAAGGGCGCGCTCATTACTACGAAGGGTACGGCATGGAACAAATCACCCTGCCCGTGCGCGTGATGCGGGCTTTGGGCATTCAAACACTCATCGTTACCAATGCCGCGGGGGGCATTAACCCCAACTTCTCCCCCGGCGATCTGATGCTCATCGCCGACCACATCAACTTTTTGGGGCTGGCCGGGCTGAATCCCTTGCGTGGCCCCAACGATGAGAGCGTCGGGCCGCGTTTTCCCGACATGATTGGCACCTACACTTTGCCGCTGCGCCAGCTGGCGCACCAGGTAGCCGCGGCCAACAACTTTTCGCTCCAGGAGGGCACTTACGCCTACGTGGCTGGCCCCAGCTTTGAAACACCCGCCGAACTGCGCTTTCTGCGCACCGTAGGTGCCGATGCCGTCGGCATGTCCACCGTGCCCACCGTCGTGGTGGCCCGTCATGCGGGCATGAAAATTCTGGGCATCTCCTCCATCACCAACATGGCCGTGCCGGACCCCAAGCCAGGTACCGTGCTCGATCATGAAGAAGTATTAGAAACTGGCAAGCAAATTATTCCCCGACTGACGGTGCTGCTGAAGGGCATCCTGCAACAATTGTAAATCCACGATACAATCAGAAACATACTCGCGGAGAACAATCTGGGACTCTGATCAGCGGTAGGCTGATAAGAAACAGGCCATAGCGAGTATAGATAGGCAGAGACGGCCGTACTGGCCAAAATTTGCTGCGCAATGTTTCTGCGCCTCTGCTTATCTGTGTATCTTGCGCACCGGTTGGCTTTAAGCCCAACTTTTCGGCTGACAGGCAAACCAAAAACCCAACATGAATCAATTCTACGTCTTCATTCTACGCAACGATGTCTGGATTTATATTGTCTCTGCTTTAGGTCTTTTCTGGTATGTGAGTGAATTTATCCGCGCCCAGCGCCTGCTGCGCGTGGCTATCTTTAACCTGGAACGGGAGACCAACACCCAGCGGCGCAACACCGCCCTGGTCGTGATTCTGATTCTGTCGGGCATCATTGGCGGCGTGTATTACGTGAATGACCAGGTTGCGCCAACGCTGCCCCCCACGCTGCTGCGTCCCGCCACGCCCACCCCCGACATTTTCCGCACGCCGCTGGCCTCGCCCACGCCGCTTCTGACGCGCCAACCCACCCCCACGCCGCCGCTGGTGCCAACGATTACCCTGGCCAGCAATCCGGGGGAACCGGCGCCCAATCCAGATGCGGAAGAACCGGCACTTGAAGAGGAAGCAACGGCCGTTGGCACCCCCACCCCGCCTCCCACACCCTCCATCGGCTGCAACATCCAGCTCAACATCACCGATCCGCGCAATGGTGCCGTGGTCTCCGGAACGATCATGTTTAACGGCACGGCCGATTTCGAGGATTTTGGCTACTACACGCTGGAAGCCAACGGCCCGCAAACCGGCGGCCAATGGGCCTCGCTCCTGGGGCGCAACATCGATCAACGGGTTGTAGACGGCTTTTTGGGGAGCGTCAACTTGAGCCAGTGGGAAACAGGCCCATACCTCATTCGCCTTTCCGCCGCCGATCAGGCGCAAAACACCATCGCCCAGTGTGTGATTCAGGTGACTTTACAGCAGTAAGCGCTTTCAGGCCTAAACCTCGCCAAGCTGTCACTAAATGCCACTTACCAGATGAATCAGGAGCTGCATACAGTTATCGAGTACTCCATGAAAGGATTGGGGCTATAGCAGCGAATACCAATCGTAAAAATGTACGTTGAAAACAGATGTCTGGCGTTGAGTAACGGATGTCCTGCTCCTCCAAAATGGAACTACTTTAGAGATCTGTATTCCATTGTGAGGGTAGTAAAGAAAGATGAAAAATCACGCATCGATTGTTCGTTCATTTGCGTTAACCGTTTTTCTCATCATTATCGCCACGCTTCTGGCGAATTGTGTGCCAGAAAATAAGGTCGTTGAGGTCTCGCAGGAGGTGGCAACCGCTGTTCTCACTAGCCCGCCGATTTCCACCCCCACGCCCATGCCATCCATCACTATGGAGCCAATATTGGAGCA
>CAUJGI010000274.1 GCA_963169155.1 Chloroflexota bacterium | reverse complement strand
GCAACGGCCGTTGCCCAAATCCACGCGCTTATTTAAAGACCCCCACCCTAACCCTCCCCCTCGCAGGGGGAGGGAATCTGGCTCCCTCTCCCTCCCCGGTAGTGGGCTGGGGTGTGGGTGAAAAGATTGTGTCCTTTGTGGCAAAGTTAAACCCCAGTTAACTTCTTCTTTAACCGATGATCTAAGTTGAGTGAACGGCCGTCAAAATTTGGACAAACGGCCGTTCACTTTTAAATGATCGCCAGTCATTGTTTTGCTACCCTCTCCTCCGGCATAATCACCGCTTGAATCAACAACTGCTGCGCCTGCTGTCATACGCCGCGCAGGCGAAAGAATCAATAAGGAGAAGTAAACATGTTGTACAACAAGTTCAAAGTGGCTGCCTGGCTGCTGCTGGTAACGGCTATCGTTACAGGCCTGGCCGCTTGCCAAACCACCAGTGAACCGGTGGAAGTTACCCGCGCGATCACCGAGACGGTTACCGAAGAGGTAGAGGTCACCCGCATTGTGGAAGGGGCTGGCGAGAGCGAATCGGCCGATCCCGGCAGCCTGGTCATCTACTCTGGTCGCAGTGAAAGCCTGATCCAGCCAATCATCGATCAGTTTGCCACCGCGACTGGCATTCAGGTTGAGGTACGGTATGGCAGCACCTCGGAAATAGCGGGTGTGCTGCTGGAAGAAGGGGTCAACAGCCCGGCAGATGTGTTCTATGCTCAGGACCCGGGCGGTTTGGGCGCTGTGTCCCAGGCGGGGCTGCTGGCGCCGCTGTCCGCTGAGCTGCTGGCGCGGGTTCCGGCCCGCTTTGCCGCCGAGGATGGCACCTGGGTAGGCATTTCCGGCCGTGCCCGCGTGGTGGTGTACAACACCAGCGTCATCACCGACCCGGCCACGGAGCTGCCCCAAGACATTTTTGACTTTATCGACCCGGTGTGGAACGGCCGTATCGGTTGGGCACCCACCAATGGTTCCTTCCAGGCCATGGTCACGGCCATGCGCTCCGTTTGGGGTGAGGAAAAAACGGCCGAATGGCTCACCGGCATCCAGGCCAACAACCCCGTGGTGTACGACGGCAACACGCCCATCGTCTCTGGCGTGGCCACGGGCGAAGTTGACGTCGGTTTTGTCAACCATTACTACCTCTACCGCTTCCTGGCCGAAGAAGGCGAAAGCTTCCCGGCGCGCAACCAGTTCCTCATTAGCGGTGGCCCCGGTTCGCTCATCATGGTGTCTGGCGCGGGCATTCTGAACACCGCGCCTAACGCCGCCAACGCCCAACGCTTCATGGATTTCATGCTTTCGGCCCCGGCACAGCAATATTTTGCCGCGCAAACGTATGAGTATCCTGTGGTAGAAGGTGTGGCCGTCAGCGGCGGCATTCCGCCCCTCGCCGAGCTGGACAGCATCGCCCTGGACATCTCCCTGGCCGATCTGGCCGATCTGCAAGGCACCCAGGACATGCTCTTTGACCTGGGCATCATCGAGTAACGCGAATTCGCGAAATGCTCCAAACGCGTAGCCGCGGTTTCTTACCGCGCAAAGAGAACGCGGTAGGAAACCGCGGCTACGCAAAGAATTAACTATGGTTAACTTTTGACTTAACCGGCTGCTTCTTTTGCTTGATCGCTCGTTAACTCAAAAGTTGACCACCCTCCCTTGTTTTTGGCCCGATTCCCTCCATAATCCCTACAGAGGGTAGCCGGTCTTCCCGGCACAAATTTTCAACAAGCTGTAGGAAACCAACATGGGTGTGACTGATTTTGGTAGAGTACGCTCTCTGCCGAGAATCAAAGTTGAATTAGGACAGGGCTGGCTGCGCCAGCGGCATTGGTCGCCGTTTCACTGGCTGCTGGTGGGCAGCGCCGCGCTGGTGGCCGCCCTGATTTTGCTGGTGCCCGCCTACCTGCTGCTGCGCATCGGTACCGGTTGGGCCGAGGCCTGGGAAACCCTTTCGCAGCCGCGCACCCTGGAGATTTTAGGTAACACGGTGGGATTGGCGGTGGCGGTTACGGCCGCTTCCACCCTCATCGCTGTGCCCCTGGCCTGGCTCACCACCAGCACCGATTTGCCCGGCAAACGCTTCTGGGCCGTGCTGGTGGCCCTGCCGCTGGTAGTGCCAAGTTACGTGGCGGCGTATCTGTTTGCCTCGATTCTCACGCCCAAAGGTTTATTGCAGCAAATTTTATACCCCATCTTCGGCATCGAACGGCTGCCGAATTTTTACGGCTTCCCCGGCGCGTTTATGGTGCTGACCCTGGTGAGCTATCCGTTCATCTTCCTCACCGTGCGCAGCGCCTTGAAGAAGATGGACCCGGCACTGGTGGAAGCGGCGCGCAGCCTGGGGCTGTCGCCGTGGCGGGCGTTTTGGCGGGTGACCCTGCCTTATTTACGGCCGTCTATCACCGCGGGCGGCTTGCTCGTTATGCTCTACACGCTGCGCGACTTTGGCGCAGTGACCATGCTGCAATATTCCACCTTCACCCGCATCATCTACAACCGCTACCAGGGTTACCGGCTGGACGTGGCGGCGGCGATGGCGTTGGTGCTGGTGTTGGTAACGGCCGTTATCCTCATTCTAGAGCAGCGCAGCCAGGGCAAAGCCCGCTACGCCCGCGTCTCGATTGGCGTGGCGCGAGCCCAAACCCCCGTCAAGCTGGGGCGCTGGCGCTGGCTGGCCACCGCTCTTACCGGTTT
>CAUJGI010000273.1 GCA_963169155.1 Chloroflexota bacterium | reverse complement strand
CCGCTGACCAGCCCCAGCACCACGCCAGCCACTGCCCCACCAGTGATGCTGCCCAGCAACGTGATGAGGGCCCCGGCCGCCGCACCAATCATAATAGTGCGAGTCTGTCGCAAATAGCTGCCCAGATAACCGCCCACCACGCCGCCCATCACCATGCCCAGCCAGATGCCCCAGTTGTGCCAGCGCACCAGCCCCAACACAAAACCAGAGATCAGCCCGACGCTGGCGCCCAAAACTGCACCGATGAACAGGGAGCCGAACAACAGAAAAACGGCCGTATACCACGGATCCCCTTCATCCGGTTGGGCACGCGTAATGCCCCCCACAACCGCGCCTACGATAATGCCGCGCAGCAAGCCAAAGAGTGTTCCGTTCAGTAAGTTAGTTACGTTGCCCCCCAACAGATAACCAAACCCGCTCACCACCAGGCCAATAAAACCTCCGGCAAGCAGGCCGCTCATAAGGGCGTGGTTATGCTTCAGCACCCGGTCATAGGCACCAAAAATGGCCAGCAAAACGGCCGTACTGAGCACGGTAACGGCCGTACGCTCCACGATGCCCCCGATCATGCCCAAAACCAGGCCAATCTCGACCATGAAAATGACCACAAGCGTGGGCGAACGACGTATGCGCGTCTGTTGCGTCATTGCGGGATGTCCAGAATCCATATGGGCAGCCGCTGCTGGCTTGGTTCAAAACCAAACTTCAGATACAGCTTTTGCGAGGCAGAATTTTCCACCTGGGTATTCAACGACACGGCGTAATACCCTTTCCGGTAATAATGCTCGATGGCATGTTTGAGCAGAGCAGAGCCAATGCCCAGGCCATGTTTTTCCGGGTGTACCGTCAGCCGGACCAAATGAGCGCCCGCATCCGACGGGGCGCTAAGCTGGTAAGCCACAATCTCATCTTCCAGCAAAGCAACATCAAAGCTAAGCGACTGCGGGCGGGCCACGGCGAGAGCGTGGGCGCTCTGCCGCCAGATTGGGGCAAAAGACATCGCCTCCAGTTCAGCCAGCAGCGCAAAATCGGTGGAATACACCTGCCGGATTGTCAGCCCTGGCACATCAGCCACCTCAGGCAAATCGCGGTCTTCTTTAACAAACGTTTCGATCTGGCTGCCGCGGTAGAAACCAAGTGGAGAAAGCCAAAGATTGGGCCACGAATCGACTGCCAGCCAGGCAAGCTGGGTGACGCCCTGCTTTTGTAGGGCAGGTACCACGCGGGCCAACATTTGCGCGAGCAGGGCCTCGCCTTTTTCTGCTTGATCAATGGCCACAACCCGCACCCAGGCGGCGGGCAGCGGATCGGGCGTAGCGGCCAGGCAGGCCAGCATCTCACCGTGCTTTTGGAAGAGAACGGCCGTTAACGAATTAGCGCTACCGGGTTTATCGGGTTTAGGCAAAACCACAAAACCGGGCGAACCAATCCAGTCACCGGGCAGATGCCAGTCGGCGTGAAGGTGGGTGTAGACGGCCGTTTGCAGCAGCCGCAAAATGGCCGCCGCATCCGATTTTGCCGCCACGCGAATCCAATCTGGCACTCCGTGCTGCGCCACCCAAAGGTTTGCTAATTCCATAACGCTATTGTACACTACATAATCATTTTTTCTGAGAGGCTGGCCTCACTCTACAATATCCTCTGCCTATGCAAATCCGTTGTCAATTGAAGAGTGAGATCACCTAAAAATGATTTTAGGAAACAAATGGGCAGTAAGCCAAAAGACAGAACCCTCGAAACAACCATAGCAAGCTTAACCAAACGATTTGGTGAAGGTGCCATTATGCGTTTGGGCGAAGCCCAACACTTGCAGGTAGAAGTTATACCCACCGGCTCTTTGGCGTTGGATATTGCTTTGGGTGTCGGTGGTGTACCACGTGGCCGGGTCATTGAAATTTATGGTCCGGAGTCATCTGGCAAGACAACATTGTGCCAACATGTTATCGCCGAGGCGCAGGCCCGCGGTGGAATATGTGCATTTATTGATATGGAACACGCGCTGGATCCGCTATACGCCCAGCGCTGTGGTGTCGATGTCAACAATTTGTATGTCTCACAGCCAGACACAGGTGAACAGGCGCTAGAAATTGCCGAGGCCCTGATTCGCTCTGGCACCATGGATGTTGTCGTGGTGGATTCTGTAGCCGCACTGGTTCCTCGCGCCGAAATTGAAGGCGAAATGGGGGATACTCACGTAGGTTTACAGGCACGCTTGATGTCTCAGGCTTTACGCAAATTGTCTGGCGTCATTAAGCAAACAAACACCGTCGTTATTTTCACCAACCAGCTGCGCACCAAAATTGGGGTCATGTTTGGTAATCCAGAAACCACCAGTGGTGGCAACGCGCTCAAATTTTATGCGTCTGTACGCATTGACATTCGGCGCGTCCAATCCATCAAGGTAGGCGCAGACGTGGTGGGGAATCGTACCCGGGTGAAAATTAAGAAAAACAAGGTTGCGCCGCCCTTTGCCGAAGCTGAATTTGACATAATGTATAATGAAGGTATCTCTAAAACTGGTTGTGTCATTGATCTCGGTGTGGATTATAACGTCGTCGATAAACGCGGTGCGTTTTTCCGTTATGGGGAAACGCTGCTGGGTCAGGGACGGGAAAATTCCAAGCAATTTTTGCAAGAACACCCTGAGGTTTATGCTGAGCTGGACACCCTCATTCGTCAGAAAGCTGGCTTGCCCATTGTAGAACCGCTGTCTGAAGGCTAATCCCCGACAGCTGGTTTTGCCTGTTTCCATACAATCTTTGAATTGAATACGGCCGTTTCTCGGCTTCTGCTTGTGAGCTGCTCTTCGGTTATGCGCCGATGCCGCTGTTGTATGTATGGGTAAGATTACTGCTTTAACACGTCAAAAACGAAACCCCGACCGGATCAACGTGTATCTGGACGGAACGTTTGCCTTTGGTCTGGCGGCGATTTCGGCCGTTCCTCTCCGTGTGGGCCAACTCCTCACCCAAACAGAAATTGACAGCCTGAAAGGGGCAGATCTGGAAGAAAAAGCCAAAGAAGTGGCCCTGCGATTCATTGAGTACCGGCCGCGCAGCACTGCCGAAACGCGTCAACATTTGCTCAAAAAAGAATATCCAGAAGACGTCGTCGAGCGGGTCATCGAACGATTAACCGCTGTGGAGCTGCTAAACGACGCCGCCTTTGCCAGCTACTGGGTAGAGCAGCGGCAAACCTTTAAGCCGCGCAGCCAGCTGGCTATCCAGCAGGAGCTGCGCCAAAAAGGGGTTGAGCGCCAGGCCATTGACGACGCTCTCCAGAGCGTCGATGAGGTAACGGCCGCCACCAGAGCTGCCGAGCCAAAAGCCCGCCGCTGGCAAGGTCTGCCTGAAGAAGAATTTTTCAAGAAGGTTGGCAGCTACTTGCAGCGCCGCGGTTTTAGTTATGACATTGTGAAGGAAGTAACCGCAACACTTTGGGAAGAAGTGAACGAGCAAGACGAGGAAGCAAACAACCAATTTTAGAAAGTCCGCTGCCGTAAAGCAGCGCGGCTTTCATAGTGCAGGTGATAAAAAATCGTGTAAAAAAACCAGCCTCACCGGCACGTAAAAAGGAGAGCAACTATGCCAGCACTGAATATTCTGCTGGGCGCCGTCATTGGGATTATTATCGGTGCATCTGTGATTTACTTTCTGGTTCGGCCGCAACTCGATCAGAAAGTAGCGGCAGTGGATCGAGAACTGGAAGAGCGCCGCGCCCTGACCGAAAAAGAAACCGTTGAAATATTAGAAATTTCCCGGCAAGAAGCCCAGCAAATTCGATTGGAAGCAGAAAAGACGATTGAACGTCGGTATCAAGATGTGGCCCGCGCCGAAGAACGGGTCGACCGCCGCAATGAAAATGTGGATAAGCAGCTCAAGAAGCTGGAGCATCGCGAAGCGGTGCTGAACAAGCGGCAAAGTCGGCTCGATAGGCGGCAAAACCAGTTGGAAACGATCGAACAGGAGCGCCGCCAGCAGTTAGAGCAAATTGCCGCGCTCACCAGCGAGGAAGCCAAGCAGCTCCTGCTGGAAGATGTGGAAAAAGAGTCGCGCCAGGATATGGCCCGCATCATGCGTGAAATTGAGGATGAGGCGAAGGAAAATGCCAACCAGAAGGCACGTGAACTGGTGGTAATGGCCATTCAGCGTATTGCCAGCGACCAGGTAGCCGAGCAAACGGTTTCGGTGGTGAATCTGCCCAGCGAAGAAATGAAGGGGCGGATTATTGGACGCAACGGCCGTAACATTCGTGCCTTCGAGCAAGCTGCCGGGGTAGACATTGTGGTAGACGATACGCCAGAAGCCGTGTCCGTCTCCAGCTTTGACCCGGTACGACGTGAAGCGGCCCGGCGCGCTTTGGAGAAGTTGATTACAGACGGCCGTATCCACCCCGCCCGCATTGAAAAGCTCATCAAAGATTCCCGCGCCGAGGTGGAGCAAGACATGAAAGAGGCGGGCGAACAAGCCGCCTACGAAGCCAATGTGCACGGGCTGCATCCGCAAATCATCAAAATGCTGGGCCGCCTGAAGTACCGCACCTCGTTTGGCCAGAACCAGCTGTATCATTCGGTGGAAGCGTCGAAGATTGCGGCCGTTTTGGCCGCCGAACTCAGCGCTAACATCGAAGTAGCCAAAATGGGTGCCCTACTGCACGACCTGGGTAAAGCGATGGACCACGACCAGGAAGGCACCCACGCCATGCTCGGCGCTGAATTCTGCAAGCGGTTCAAAGTGCCGCCCATCGTCGTCAACGCCATTGCCGCCCACCACCATGAAGTAGAGCCGGAAAGCGTTGAAGCGATCATCGTTGAGGCAGCTGATGCCATTTCTGGGGCGCGTCCTGGCGCCCGGCGCGAAAGCCTGGAGAACTACATCAAACGCGTGCGCACGCTGGAAGAAATTGCCACCACCTTCCCCGGCGTGGAAAGCGCCTACGCCTTGCAAGCCGGTCGCGAAATCCGCATCCTGGTGAAGCCAGACAAAATTGATGATCTGGAAGCGATGCGGCTCTCCAAAAACATCGCCAAGACAATTGAAGAGAGCATGCAGTACCCCGGCCAGATTCAGGTGACAGTCATCCGCGAAACCCGCGCGGTGGGTTTTGCCAAGTAATCTATCCGAGGTGCCATTTCCGCGTAAGTGGCAATGGCAGACAAAGTCATGAGAAACAAAAAGGACGCCCGCAAGCGTCCTTTTTATTTCTCTGGCAAAAATTTAGGTTAGTATGCTGAACGTTGCGCTTCTAGACAGATGACACCCTGCTGTCCGGCCACCGCATTATGCATGACCCGTGCCGGCAAATCGAGGCGGTCGCCCGGGTAAAGCGTGGTGGGCGCTCCCTCAACCGGAAAACCAAAAGTGATGGAGCCAGCCACAATCATGATGACCTTTTCATAGGAATGATCATGCGCGGGAAAAACACCGAAGGGATCGCTGCTCCATTTGTACGGATCAAGCCCTTCGGCAACCAGCTGTTCGTAGAGGGCTTCTACGGCGGGGGGGTGGGGATATGCCCATTTTTGGATGTGGATGATATGGGTTCGCATCGCGCGGTCTCCTCAATGACCGGAACTTCAAGGCCGATAGATGATTTTATAAACTTTGCATAAAGGATACGGCCGTTTCCCCCAAACAACAATAAAACTGCCGTCATAGCCTAACTGTCCTGTCACATTTATGCGAAGCTTGATCGATCTTGTTATAATTCCCCACCTATGGAAAGTTCTGGTCAAAATCGTCGCCAACTGTGGATTGGCATTGCCGTCAGCGCCGTCTCAATCATCCTTATTTTGCTGCTCATCGACCCGGCGGAAATTGTGGACTCTCTGCGGCAGGCCGACCTTGGCCTGATTGGCCTCAGTACCCTGGGCATCCTGGCTTTTATGATGATTCGCGCCATCCGCTGGCGCTACATGCTGGCCAACGACATTACCTGGTCCAACACCTTCCATGTACAAAATATTGGCTATATGTTTAACATGGTGCTGCCGTTTCGCCTGGGCGATGTGGCCCGAGCCGTGCTCATCGGCAGCGTGCCGCCCATCACCCTGGCCCGAGGGCTTTCCACAATGGTCGTAGAGCGCATTCTCGACATGATGTTTATCGTGGCTCTGTTACCGTTTACCCTGGCTGAAGTTGTCAGTCTGCCCGGGTGGATGCAGGAAGGCGCACGGGCGTCTGGTGTGGTGGCCTTGCTGGCGATTGGCACGCTCATCGTGGCGGCGAACCAACGTCAATTGACCACGAGGTGGGGAACGGCCGTTCTCAACCGCATCTCCTTTTTAGACACCGAGCGCTGGATCGGCCGTATGAACGAACTGCTTGATGGGCTTGGCAGCCTCACCCGGCTCAAAGACAGCCTGGTGCTTGTTTTTCTCAGCATTGTGGTGTGGATTCCTATTTTGTTTGCCTACCGCTGGGGCATTCAGGCCGTTGGCGGGCAGGTGTCGCTGCTGGGGGCCAGCTTTGTGGTGTGTGCC
>CAUJGI010000272.1 GCA_963169155.1 Chloroflexota bacterium | reverse complement strand
GCCCTCTTACCTGCAAGCCATCGCCGCGGCGGGCGGGGTGCCCGTGATGATTCCGCTGGGGCTGAGCGAGGCGGATTTGCGCGAAGTGATCCAGCAGATGGACGGCATTTTGCTGCCCGGTGGCGGTGACATCGATCCGAGCGTGTACCACGGTGATGGGCATCCCACCGTCGGTGGCATTGATGAGGACCGGGACCGGGTGGAATTGGTAGTGGCGCGTACGGCCGTTGCCCAACACAAACCCCTCCTGGCCATCTGCCGGGGGTTGCAGGTGCTCAACGTGGCCCTGGGCGGCTCGCTCTGGGAAGACGTGGAGCAGCTCATGCCCCACGCGATGCATCATGAACACGTCAAAAGCCATCCGCGTAACTACCTGGCGCACCCGGTTACCATCGACCCAGACTGTTTGCTGGCGCGGCAGTGGGGGATGACGGAAACGGCCGTCAACAGCCTGCACCACCCGGGGATTCGCCGCCTGGCCGACGAGCTGCGGGCAACGGCCGTTGCCCCCGACGGCCTCATCGAAGGCGTAGAGGTGATTGGCCATCCCTATGCCGTCGGCGTGCAGTGGCACCCCGAAAACCTCATCCACGACGTGCCGCCCATGCTTGGCCTGTTTCGCGGTCTGATAGAAGCGGCGTCTGAGCCGGTAATCAGTTATCAGTAAACGGTTATCGGTAATCCGTGAACCGTACGCAAAGCGGTCGCGCAGCGACATTACCGACCACCGACCACCGGTCACCGAAATGGCTCCCATCGGCGTATTTGACTCAGGCGTAGGCGGGCTCTCCGTATTGCGCCACCTGCGGACGCAGCTGCCTGCCGAGCAGTTTATCTACCTGGCCGACCAGGGGCACGTGCCCTACGGCTCCCGCTCGGCCCAGGAAATCATTCAGTTTAGCCAGGGCATCTCCCACTTTTTCCAACAATTAAACGCCAAGGCGATTGTGATTGCCTGCAACACCGCTTCGGCGGCGGCGCTGAGCCTGCTGCGCGAGCAGTTTGATTTGCCGTTTGTGGGCATGGAGCCAGCCGTCAAACCGGCGGCCAGGCAGACCCAAAGCGGCAAGGTGGGTATTTTGGCCACGGGCGGCACCTTCGCCAGTGAACGCTACGCCCGGTTGACGGCAAAATATGCCCAGGGCGTGACGGTTTGGGAAGATCCCTGTGTGGGGCTGGTGCCGGAAATTGAAGCGGGGCGGCTGGACAGCCTGGCGGTGCACCACATTTTGCAGCAGGCGCTGGCGCCCATGCTGGCAGCGGGGGTAGATACGGTGGTGCTGGGCTGTACCCATTATCCGTTTGTGCTGCCGGTGGTGGAAGGGATTGTGGGAACGGCCGTCACCATCATCGATCCCGCCCCGGCTGTGGCCCGCCAGACCGGCGTGGTGCTGCGCCAGCACAACTTGCTGGCCGAGGCGGATCAGCCGGGCGGCGTGCGCTTCCTCACCACCGGCGCGGCCGCGCCGTATGCGCGGCAGGTTGAGCATCTGCTGGGGTTGGCTGATGTGGTGGTGGAAACGGCCGTGTGGACCGGTGAGCGGTTATCGGTAATCCGTAATCCGTAATCCGAATACCGACCACCGTTCACCGAATACCGATTACCGTTCACCGTTTACCGATTACCGAATATTTTCGTATAATCTGCCCTGTGAGACGACGAAACCCAGAACGCTGGCGAGCCATTGAAGGACGATTAGGGCGCGAAACGACCATCTGGTTGGCAACCGTGCGCTTCGACGGCCGTCCGCACCTGGCCCCGCTCTGGTTTATCTGGCTCGATGGCAAAATTTACTTCGCCACCGGCAGCGACACCCAAAAGTTTGTCAACATGTACCACAACCAGGCCGTCTCTCTTTCCCTGCCCGATCCGCACAGTGTAATCATCATCGAAGGTGAGGCCCACGTGGCCGATCGCGGTACGGTGGAGGTGCTGGCCGATTACTTTTACCACAAGTACGAATGGGATTTTCGCTACGACGACAGCACCACCTGGCGTCTGATCGAAGTGACGCCGTTCAAAATTTTGGTGTGGGGGGATGGCCACGAAGAGGTGGATGGCATCCGGGTGCTTTAGAAACTGTTAACAAAAAACGGCCGAATTCTTACGCGAATCCTATTATTAGCAGGTAAAGTAACGGCCGTAATTTGCCGCAGTGTGTTTCGTGGATGAAACCGTCAAACGCTGTGGCCTGAGTTAGAAAACAAGGAAATAAACATGCGATTTGACAGATTTACGGAACGTGCCCAGGATGCCGCCGCTCGTGCCTACGAACTCACCCAGGAATATGGCCATACCCAGGTCGATACTGAACACCTTTTCCTGGCCCTGATGCGGCAGGACGATGGTGCCGTTCCTCAACTGCTTGATCAGCTGAAAGTAGACGTTGCCGCCATTCAGCAGCGGCTGCAAGAAGAATTACGCAACAGTCCGAAAGTTTCGGTCTATGGTGGGGGTGTGGGGCAAATTTTTTACACGCCGCGTATTCGCACCGTGCTGGAACTGGCCCAGGGGGAAGCCAATCGCTTAAAGGATGAGTTTATCTCCACCGAGCATCTTTTCCTGGCCGTTTTGAGCGAGCGCAACACGCCGTCGGCCCGCATTTTGCAGGAGTTTGGCGTGACGCGGGACCGGGTGCTGACCAGCATCCAGGAGCTGCGTGGCGGTGCGCGTGTGACGGACCGGCAGGCGGAAAGCCGTTACCGCACCCTGGACAAATACAGCCGCGACCTCACCCAATTGGCCCGCGAAGGCAAGCTGGACCCGGTCATTGGCCGGGATAATGAGATTTTGCGCGTGGTGCAGGTGCTCAGCCGCCGCACCAAAAACAACCCGGTACTCATCGGCGAAGCGGGCGTGGGTAAAACTGCCATCGTCGAAGGGCTGGCACAAAAGATTAACAAAAATGACGTACCGGAAAACCTGCTCAATAAAAAGGTGATTTCGCTCGATTTGGGCGCAATGATTGCCGGCAGCCGTTTCCGGGGCGAATTTGAAGAGCGCCTGAAAGCGTCGATGGAAGAAATTCAGCGAGCGCAGGGCGAGATTATTCTCTTCATTGACGAGCTGCACACGGTGGTGGGCGCTGGTTCGGCCCAGGGGGCGATGGATGCCAGCAATATGCTCAAGCCCGCCCTGGCTCGTGGCGAACTGCAATGTGTCGGCGCGACGACGCTGGATGAATACCGCCAGTACATCGAAAAAGACAGCGCGTTGGAGCGTCGGTTTGCGCCGGTGTTTGTTGATGAACCGACGGTGGATGACACGATTGAAATGCTGCGTGGCTTGCGCAACCGCTACGAACAGCATCACAAGGTGACTTATGCCGATGAGGCGCTGGTAGCAGCGGTGAAGCTGTCGCAGCGGTACGTGATGGATCGCCGCTTGCCAGACAAGGCGATTGACCTGATGGATGAAGCGGCGGCGAAGCTGCGCGTGGCGCTGCATACGCTGCCCAACGACTTAAAAATGCTCAAGGTGGAGCTAGACAAGTTGACGGCCGAAGAAGAAGAAGCGCATACGGTGCGTGACTACGAACGCGCCGCCATCGTGCGCGCCGAGCGGCTGCGCCTGGAAGGTGAGTTTGCCGCCGCCCGCGAAAAGTGGCAGGCAGAAAACGAGCTGGACGAGGTGGTCACCGAGGATGATATTGCCGGGGTGGTCGCTTCCTGGACCGGCATTCCGATGAAGCAAATGATGGAAACGGAAGCCGAGAAGCTGCTGCAAATGGAAGAGCGGCTGCATGAGCGCATCGTCGGGCAAGACCAGGCGATTGTGGCTTTGTCGGACGCGATTCGACGCAGCCGGTCTGGCCTGAGCGACCCACGACGGCCGATTGGCTCGTTTATCTTCCTGGGCAGCTCCGGCGTGGGTAAAACCGAGCTGGCCAAGGCGCTGGCCGAGTTCCTCTTTGATGATGAGGAGGCGCTGATCCGGGTGGACATGAGTGAGTACCGCGAGCAGCACACCGTCAGCCGCTTGTTTGGGGCACCTCCCGGGTATGTGGGGTATGACCAGGGTGGCCAGTTGACGGAGCAGGTGCGGCGACGGCCGTA